>CAZSZZ010000102.1:0-5250 GCA_964611005.1 uncultured Candidatus Izemoplasmatales bacterium
TTGTGATTATTGAGTTTTTCATAAGTTTTTGGACCTATTCCTTTAATTTGTTGTAATTGCTTCATCTTATTCCTTCTTTACTATATTCAAATATTATATAAAAAAAAGAGGTATCAAACAATACCTCTAATAAAAATCTATTCTACAGTAATGATATATGAATATATATCCTGTCCACCATCAATAACTTCAATTTCAACTGAAAAATTATTATCGATATAATCAGTTAACTCATTAGCTTCTTTATCTGATACATCACTTCCATGCATAATTGTGACAATTTCTGTTCTATCATCTATCATTTCTTTTAAAATTATTTCACAGGCTTCAAGTTTTGTTTCATTACTAGTAACTATTTTACCATTGACGATACCCATAAATTGATTTTTTTTAATTTCGATACCATTATACACACTATCTCTAACAGCGTATGTTACTTCACCAGTTTTAACATTCTTAATATATTCACTCATTTCAAGAAGGTTTTCTTCGATGTTCTGAGTTGCATCAAACATTGTTAATCCAGCATATCCTTGAGAAATAGTTTTAGCTTCTAACACTCTTACATCACGTCCTTCAATCATCTTAGCTGCTGTTTGAGCTGATAAAAAAACATTTTTATTATTAGGTATTATAATAACATAATCGGCATTGATTTTTTCTATAGCGTTAATGAAATCTTCTACTGAAGGGTTCATTGTTTGTCCACCTTCGATAATATAATCACAGCCCATTTCAATAAATGTTTCTTTTAATCCTTTACCATTAACAACAGCTACTAATGCATACTTCTTTTTTAAAGTAGGTGCTATGCTATGAGAATGATCATGTCCACAATTACAATCATCTTGGTTTTCTTCTGTTTGATGGATTAAAACTTCTGTGTGTTGAAGGCTCATATTTTCAATTTTAAGATTAATAAAGAACCCATAATGCTGCGCCAAGTTTAAAGCATCTCCAGGAGTTTTTGTATGAATATGTATTTTTAAAATATTTTCATCTTGTACAACAACCAATGAATCTCCTAATGGACTTATCATTTCCGTAAATTCAGCTTGGTCAAATTCATTCATTTTTTCAATTTGCATAATAAATTCTGTACAATATCCTAGTTCATCTCCAGGATTTTGGTGAATATCTGTTAAATTGACTTTATATTCGCTTTCTTGAGGATTAAATTCATATATTTCTCCTCTTAATGCATCGTTCATTCCCTTTATTATCTCAATAAATCCAGCAGCTCCAGAATCAATTACTCCAACTTCTTTTAATATAGGTAAAAGGTCCGGGGTTCTTTGAAGTGATGCATCTAATTCTTTAATGTATTCTTCAAATAATTGTTCGAAATCAGCTACAGATACAGATACAGATACAGCTTTGTCGGCTGCTTCACGAGAAACAGTAAGCATTGTCCCTTCTACAGGGTTAATAACGGCTGCATAAGCTTGTTCAACCCCATGACGTAAAGCATTAGAAAACAGCTCTACATCAGCCATTTCATATCCTTTTAATTCTTTAGCAACACCGCTAAATAACTGGGACAAAATTACTCCAGAATTTCCTCTAGCTCCCATAAGCATTCCTCTTGCTAGTGTTTTTGAAACTTCTCCAATTGAAACATCATTCATATTTTCAATTGATTTTGCGCCAGCTGAAATTGTAGCTGACATATTTGATCCAGTATCACCATCGGGAACTGGGAAAACATTTAAATCATTTATACGATTCATATTCTTTCTTAATCTTATGCTACCATTTGTAATCATAGTTTTAAATAAATTTCCATCAATTTGATGAGTTGACATAATTAATATCTCCTTGTTAAATTTAATATATATTTCACATTTTACACGTTTTTACATTTTCAAAAAAAGTAAAATTATTATATCATAATAGCACTAAAATTGCAATTAAATAGAATTTTAGCGACTTAACCATAAATTATGTTTTTTTTTCTTGATTTTTTTTAAATATATGTTAAAATAATGTATGCTGAAATCTTAACAGAAACGGAGTGATATCATGCCAAGAGAATGCAGTGTTACAGGTAAAAAATTTATGTCAGGCAATAGCCGTTCCCATTCAATGCACGCTACTAAAAAACATTGGAAAGCAAATCTACAAAAAGTAAAAATAATTGATGAAAATGGGCAGACTAAAAAAGTATACGTTTCTGCTAGAGCTTTAAAAAGTGGAAAAGTGAATAGAGCTTAATTTTACCAGTATAATAAATGAAAAGCAGAGAAAATTCTGCTTTTTCTTTTTATATTAATGTTAATGTTTTTACTGACAAGGATTCTGAATACCTATGATATTATGGTTGATATTGATAATAATAGATAGTAATTGTATCACCGGATTCATAATTATTGTATAAATAATCTAAAAAATCATTTTTGTCTCTTATAGTATAATCGCCTATTTTTACAATTAAATCAGGTATATCTAAATTTTCTGATAAAGTACCACCTGTTTCAATATTTTTAATTACTATTCCATAATCAACTCCGTTCGGTAAGGTTATCTCAAAATCCTTATATTGATTGTTTTGAATAGTTATTGTTGGAAGTACAATTTTGCCATCATAAAATAAGGTATTAACATAATAAAAATCAGCGCTTAGTCTAGGCATAATAGTGTGCTGTGGTAGATTTCCAGACTCGATTCTATCAATAACTTTTTTAATCATATCTATTTGAATTGCGAAACCCATACCTTCAATATCAACGGTAACTAACTTAGAAACATTTATTCCTATTAATTCTCCGTTTAAATTCAATAAAGCTCCACCACTGTTTCCTGCATTAATCGCTGCGTCGTGTTGAATATAATCAACAAAGCGATTATCGTCCATTTTCCGATTTAATCCAGATAAAATACCCGAAGTTATTGAATTATAAAAATCATACCCATTTGGATTTCCAATTGCATAGATAAAATCTCCAGTACTAACATCGTTAATATCAGCTAATACAACTGGAGTTATTCCTTCTAATCCTCTAGCATCAAATTTTAAAATGGCTAAATCAACTTCAGTATCATATCCCAAAATAGTAGCTGGCACATCAGACCCATCACTAAAATGTATGTCCAATACTAAAGAATCTACTTCATTTGGAAAATTAGTTTCATAAAATACATAATTTGATATAACATGATAATTTGTCAATAAGTAGAATTCATCAGTAATAGAATTATATTTATATACTACACCAGATCCTACATCTCCACTATCTGGAGTTATTGAACTAACTCCAAATACTCCTTGTTCTCCAATAGAAACAACTTGATGAATTTTGTTTTCAAGTTCACTTAAATAAACAGTTATATCATCTTGAGATAATAAATCAGATAATTCATCCTGAACAGAATTATATATTTCATCATAAAATGATTCTGTTAAATTAGCTAGAATTTGTGTTTTTAAATCATCATATACTTCATTATAAATATCTTGATATATTTGATTAACTAAATCTTCATAATCAGTATATACATAGTATTTTCCATTATATTCAGTTGAATATTCAGTAACAGCAGTCGTAGTGATATTAGTTGCGGCCTCAATGTGTTGAGTGAACATCATATTAAATATAAAGCCAATGAATATTGTAAATATAATTGATACAAATATTAATAGTTTTTTCATAGTTAATCACCTACACTTGCTAATAATTCAATATTATCAATGGTAATAAAACTACCATCTCTATACAGTTTAATCGATATAATATCTCCAACTATATACTGTGAAAAATACAGAACAAAATCTTCAGCTGAAGTCAATTGAATTCCAGCAATTTCAACAATTATATCTCCGGGTTGAACATAATTATATAACGTTGATCCTTCAATAACATCATTAATATAAAATCCATTTGTAATACCTTCAGGTATAGTTATTCCATTCAATGTAAAATACGCTTCATTTCCAGCTATTGAAACAAAATTGATTCCTAAAACTGGCTTTTGTTTTGAATATCCAAATTCTTCAATATCACTACAAATAGCGGATACCAAATTGCTAGGTATTGCAAAACCCATCCCTTCAATAGCGGTAGCTGATATTTTAATTACATTTATGCCTATAACTTCTCCCTGAATATTAAACAGAGCTCCTCCACTATTTCCTGAATTAATAGATGCATCGTGTTGAATATAATTAACAAACATATCATTAATACCATCACCATCAATATCAAAGTAACGGTTTGTTCCAGAAACAACACCCATTGTCATCGAACCATAATAATCATATCCATATGGATTACCTACTGCAAGAATAATATCTCCCTTTTCTGATGCATCTGAATCACCAAAATGAGCAACTTCTAAATCATCATCTGAAAAGAAATATAAAACAGCTAAGTCTACTAAAGAATCACTTCCTTGTAAAATAGCTTCCTTAGTAGAACCATCTGCGAAACGGACTTCAAAAAAAGTACCATTTTCAACAACATGATGATTTGTAACAAGGAAATATTTATTATCTATATGTTTATAAATTACTCCAGATCCAATTGAAATACGCACTCCATATTCATTAAGAGATGTCACTCCAACAACAGCGTTAGCAGATGATTCTTCAACGTTTTTAATCATATCAACTATCATTTCTGCGGTTACTGTAATATCTCCATCATCTATCTTTTGAATTAGTTGAGACAAAATATTTGAATAAATCTCATTGAATCTTTCTTCTGAAATATTATCTTTAACTTCTTGTAAAACATCATCATAAAGGTCTTGATAAATCCTTGCATATACCTCAGATAAAATCACATCTTTATTAAGTGTTTTTGTAGTAATACTAGCAGTTTCATTAGTTGAAGTAGTAACATTAGTGTCAGTATTTTCTGTAAATATCTCAATAAAAGTACATCCACTTAAAACTCCAACAAGCAATATGATATTTATAAATATTAGTATTTTTTTCATTTGTATACATCCTCACATTTTATTAATTAATCATTGGTAGATATGACTAATATTTTACCTTTAGAAAACTCGATTTCTCCCTCTCCCTCATTAGAAACACATAAAGAATCATTAGTGCTTAAGTAATAATTATTTAAAGAAAATCTAAATCCCCTAATAGATAAGTTATAACAATCTTCAATAGCGAAAAATGATATATATTTTTTATAATTATTAATTTTATATTTCCCTTTGCTTAACATATAAATATAATGTTTATCATCTCTCATAGTAAAATTATATTTTTTTATAAGATTAATATTAGCTAGGAAA
>CAZSZZ010000103.1:0-5223 GCA_964611005.1 uncultured Candidatus Izemoplasmatales bacterium
ATATTTTTTAAATAATATTCAACTATATTTTTTTGTTCAGACAATGATGCTTTTTTAATTTTATCATTTAAAATGATTAATGCAAACAAACGATAATCATTGATTTTTGAATGAATCAAAAGATTTAAATCATTATTATTAATTATACGATAATATTTTTTTGACAATTTTCTTAAATCAGGTACCGAAATGCCTACATAATAGTCTGTAAATCCTTTTTCATATTTTTTTGCATAACTCCATTTATCTATAGCTGTTTGATATTTCTGTAATTTTACTAACTCTTCAAACATATTTCCTCCAAATTATAAAAAAAAGTCCTTTAAAAAGGACGATTTTAACCGTGGTACCACCTTAATTCCATTGTAATAATGGCGCTTAAAATCTTTAACGCAGATATACGTACAGTTCTACTAAATTTCTTCTGTCTCTTGCGGTGTTATTCAGATAGTTTTTGTATAAGGCTCCCACCATCCCTTAATCGCTAAAACAAAGGTGCTATCTTACTTCTCCGGTCATTGATTTATTATAATTATATCATAATAATTACTTTTGTAAAGCGAGCTAAATACTTTTATTTAAACAAGGAAGAAACGCCTTGATCATCAATTATATTAATAATTCCTTGCCCTAATAAATTAGCAATAGATAATTGAGTTATTTTTGGAGATAACTTTTCTTTTGGAATTTCAACAGTATTTGTACAAATTAATTTTTCTATTGGTGAATCTTCTATTTTTTTAACAGCATCTCCAGATAACAATGGGTGAGTACAACAAACATAAACTTTTTTAGCCCCAGCTTTTTTTAATGCATATGTTGCGGCAGTAATTGACCCCGCTGTATCTACCATGTCATCAATTATAATACAATTCTTATCTTTTACATCTCCAATTATATTCATTACAGATGCAACATTAGGTTTTGGCCTCATTTTATCAATGATTGCTATAGGTGCATTATTCATTACATTAGCTAAATTTCTAGCTCTTGTAGCCCCCCCATGGTCAGGGGATACAATACAAACATCTTTAATCTTAAGTGATAATAAATGTTTAGCCATTAAAGGAAGCGCCCGAAAATTATCTATAGGGATATTAAAAAACCCTTGAATTTGAGCTGCATGTAAATCCATCGATATAACTCTAGCCGCTCCTGCAACTTGTAACAAATCGGCTATTAATTTAGCTGAAATAGGTTCTCTTGCTTTTGCTTTTCTATCTTGACGTGAATATCCATAATAGGGCATTACAACATTTACCTCTCTAGCTGATGCTCTTTTTAAAGCATCAATCATAATTAGCAATTCCATAACCATTTCATTAACAGGTGAATTTGTTGATTGAATAACAAATACTTTATGCCCGCGAACTGTTTCTGGAATATTTATATTTATTTCACCATCTGCAAAACGATTTACTTCACATTTTGAGACTGGAATTCCAATATAATCTGCTATATCTTTAGTTAATTGAGAACTCGAACTTAATGCAAATATTTTAACTTTTGACCCATGAAATATAGCCATTTAATCACCAATTTATATAGTAATATCTATAATTTACTATATCCTTTCTATAAATTAATTCTCATATTCAATATACGCTTATATTATACAACAACATATAGAAATAAAAAAGCACTAACTTATGCTAGTGCTATTCTTTTTCAGATTTTATTTCTGGAATTTCATGATACTTATCTAATACCGCTTTTTCAATCATCGCTCTTGTTTCACTGTTGATTGGATGGGCAACATCTTTGTAATCGCCATTAGGCATTTTTCTACTAGGCATAGCAACAAAAAGTCCGTTTTTGCCTTCAATGATTCGCAATTCATGCACAACAAAACAATTATCAATCGTTATCGCTGCAATGCCAACCAAACGATTATCTCCGTTGATTCTTTTTGCGCGTACTTCTGTAATTTCCACATTACCACCTCTTTAAATGATTATATCATGAATTTTTTTAAATTTTCAATGGGTTAAGCTAAAATTTTACAAAAAATTATAAATATTTATAAAATATTTATCTTTATACCGTTCTACAAACGATAAAGCTTCTAAATTATCTGGTTTTATCATCTTAATGAAAGTCGACCCAGACCCTGTCATCGTTAATCCTTTGTCACCAAGTTCATTTTTAATGTCATTATAAGTTTGTTCAACTTTTTTATTGTTATTTATCGCAATTGTTTGAAGTGCATTATGCATATTTTGAACAAAAGCTTCAATATTATTTTTTTGAACAGCTTTTTTAATCTTTTTTATATCGATATTATCAAAACCGAAACGATCTCCTAATGTAAAAATATCTTCTGTTGAGATATATTCTCTTGGATTTACTAATAATATTTTATAATTAGAAAAATCAAATTCAAATTTATCTATTTTTTCACCGATACCTTTAACAAAAGCGGGCTCATCAATAATACAATAAGGAATATCCGCCCCGAATTTAATTCCTATATTTTGCATTTCTTCTAGGGTTAAATTCAACCTAAACATTTTGTTTATCCCTCTAATAATAGCTGCCGCATCAACTGAGTTTCCTGCTAATCCCGCTCCAAAAGGAATTACTTTATCTATAGTTACAGAAACTCCTTTATCAGGAATGAATTTTTGAATCATATATCTTGCAGATTCAATTACTAAATTATTTTGATTTGAAAGAAATAAATCATTTGATTTAATAATCGCTAATCCTGGAGAATTTATTTCTTCTATTGTTACTGTATCGTACAAATCAATTTTAGCATTAACCATTTCTAAATTATGATAGTTATCTTCTCTTTTCCCTATAACATTTATAAAGAGATTTACTTTTGCATATGCTTTTTCAGTAATCACTTTATCACATCCTTATTTTTTTATTTTTATATATACATTCGATCATAATTATATAAATATTTTCCCCTATCATAATAAATCTATATTTAAAATATCAGAAGCGGATATTTTTTCTAACGTAGAAAGAACAACAAATTTATAAATATAGTCAACTTTTTTTATTTTCCCATAAGTTATTTTAGAATATCCATCTATATAATAAGTAATAGCTACTTCTAAATTATTATGTAAAGCTTCGTTTAATGTTCTATTTAGCATTTCAAAAGCATCTTCACTTAATGTAGGTTTTTCTATTTTTCTTAAATGATATTTCATTTCTTTTAACATTGAATTAAATCCATTTAATGCATCAAAAGCTGCCCACTTAATAATTCCTCTATCTTTATATATATTAAGCATTATGACCACCTATCATTTCATTCCTAACTTTAACAGTTGAATATTTTAATTCGCTAGACGCTCTATTAATACTATTTTTTCCATAACGGCTTTTTATTTCATCAATCGTTGAAAACACTTTTTGTTCTTTAAATACTTCGTTGATATCTTCAAATATATTGGTTTGATATCCTATTTTTTCTACAAAGTTAGTTACTGAAACTCTAACAACTCTTATTGGTGAGTTATCATAAAATTTATCCATTAAAATTAAACATGCATGGTAAATATGTGATTCATTTTGAGATGGTGAAGCAAGTTTCATTTGACGTGAAAATCCTCCTCCTACATCTTTACTATAAGCTAATCCAAAATGTACTGTTTTTGCAAGTTTTTTACTCAGTCTTAGTCTTCTACATACATCATCGACCATTTCTCGAATAATTTGGTATATTTCTGGTTTATAATAATCTTGAAATAGAGTTTGCCCAATCCCATAACTTTTACTCGCGGGCTTTACATTCGTTTTTTCCTGTATCAAGCTCATATCAATCCCATGAGCATGATAATACAGTTCTTCGCCTATAATTCCAAAAATTTTTTTTAATTTAATTACATCATATTTTGCTAAATCTCCTATTTTGTAAATTCCCATTTGATTGAGATTATGTTCCATATTTCTACCAATTCCCCACATTTTTGATAAAGGTGTTATAGGCCATAGTTTTAAAGGTAAATTATCATAATTCCATTTAGCAATAAAATTAGTTGAGTGTTTGGATTCAATATCTAATGCGAGTTTTGCAATCAACATATTAGGTCCAATTCCACAAGTTGCGTAAATTTTAGTTTCCTGGTAAATTGTTTTTAATATTTTTTTAGCGAATTCATAATCAGTCATATTGTAATAATCTAAATATTCAGTATAATCAATAAACACTTCATCTACTGAATATACATAAATATCTTCTTCAGAAATATATTTTAAATATATTTCGATTATTTTAACAGAGTATTCTAAATATTTTTCTAATCTAGGTTTACAATAAATAATATCAATTGTTTTTGGTAATTCATATATACGACATCTATTAGGAACTCCGATTTTTTTTAAATATGGCGATACTGCTAAAACAATCGAACCTCCGCCTCTTTCCTTATCCGCTACAACTAAAGGAGTTTTAAATGGATCTAAGCCTAATAAAGCGCATTCTACAGATGCATAAAAGCTTTTTAAATCAATGCATAGTATATTTTTATATATCTTATATTCTTCCACTATAACCCTCCTCTTTGTGAGATATTATACTCTTGTTAATACAAAAAAACTATTGTATTTTTAAAAGTTTTTTTATAAAAAAATATAAATTGTTTTGTTTAGAAAATTACAAAAATTATAAATTTTGTTTTTAATATTTTATTATATAATTATTTTATTTCAAAAAAAACTACTAAATTTTAGTAGTTTTTTATGAGTTTTTAAAAACTTAATTATCAATCATATTTTGCGAAAGGATCATCATTTTCTTCAGCGCGTTTTTTATTTATTTTAGCCATAACAACTTGTTTTGGTTCTACAACTAAAGCCATAATAATATATGCTAACAAACCTGTCCCAACACATAAAACCAAAATAAGCCATATTACACGAATTAAAGTTACATCGATGTCTAAATAATCTGATAATCCAGCACAAACTCCTGAAATTTTTCCGTTATCGACATCGCGATATAGCACTCTTTTTGAAGTCATAAACACTCTCCTTATTTTTCATCATTATAACAGATAAAATATTAATTTATAAACTGCGTTAATATTTAATGTAGCATTATTTGATTCGTTTTTCATACCATAAATAGAATCCACTATTTACTATAAAAGTTAAAAGTACTGTTGAATAAGCTAAAAACCACATCCAAGATGCCGGCATTAAAATATTATTTTCATATACAATAGAAAGCAATATAGAAATTATAAAAACATACATTAATAT
>CAZSZZ010000104.1:0-5153 GCA_964611005.1 uncultured Candidatus Izemoplasmatales bacterium
AAATTAGCTATTTTAGACTATCGATATTATATTTTATTACAAAGAATATTTAAGGAAGATATAGAAATTCAAAATAAAGTCAAAAAGAATTGTATAGAACCCATTTTAGTAAGATTAAATGCAAGGATAAAAGACCTAATGGTGAAGAATAATATCACTGTAGATAATAAGTTATTTTTTAATACATTGGTTATTAATTATTATTATTTTCCTTTTGATTTGAATGATTTTATATCTAGTAATAAATTGAATTCTGTAATCTCATTAATTTTAAAGAGTTTAAAACTAAAATATGATAGCAAATTTAATTATCAAGGTGATTTAATTGTTTTACCTAATTTCTATACCAATCTAGTATATCTTTTATCTAAAAAAAATAAATATTATTTTGATAGAAATGTAATTTTATTGGATAGATATTTAAATAATGAAAAAGAATTTTTAAGCAAGGTTAGAGAAAATTTAAAAATTAGGAAAATTGATTTATCGTCTATTATAAATGAGGGGATAAATCGTAACTTAAAGGATTTTAGTTATTTAAATGTTTTGAAAAATCTAGATTTTGCGAAAGAGAGCTTTCATTTATTAAATCAAATACAAAAATATTTTTTAGGATTAGTATATATAATTATAATTCGAACTGAAAAAGTAGTTATAAAAAATATTTTAAAATATTCGGATTTTAAAGATATTCATTTACTTTTTACTGAGTTATTGCCTTTATTGAGTAAAACCTGTAAAATAATAGTGATAGAGCCAGAATTGCCTTTATTTTCAGAAGTGATTACTAATCTGTATTATCAAAAAAACGATGAAGAAATAAAAAAAATTACAGAAGATTTATTGCCTTATGATAATTCATTATATTATTTGATTAAATATGTAAATAAAAAGGGATATGTTATTACTAAAAAAATAAGTAAGAAAGATTTGAATATAGATGAATTTTCTGATAAACAAGGTTTTTCATTAGTACAAGTTAAGTCTATTAACATAGATCAAATCAAAGATTAGGGGGATATAATTTGACTAATTTTCTAACTATATTAAAAAATGATTTTAATAATTATATTAAATATAATATTTTACATATTGTAATTGCAATTTCAGTTATATTCGCTGGTGCAATGGCTTTTGTGACTAATATAGATGCAATGATATTTATTTATATTACCGTCTTTATTTTACCTACTATCATTTTTTCTATTAGCATTTATATTGAAAAGGAAGAACAAACTTTATTACCACTTGCGATTGCTAAATGTAGCTCTTTAGAAATTATATTATCGAAAGTAACCAGCGCAATGTTGTTATTGTTAATACCTTTTGTTTTGTATTCTTTGGTTATGGTTTTTGTATTAAATATGACAATTAATATTTTATTGTTTTTCTTAGTATATGTTTTAGGCTCTATTATGCATATTATTATAGGCTTGGTACTTGCACTTATTTCTAAATCTACGCAAATAATGTCTATTAGTTATATTGGGTATATAGTCTTATTTGCCTTAATACCATTCTTTTACGCTAATAATTTAATCCCAAAAGTATTTCAATATATTCTTGTTATTTCGCCAGCCTATCTTTCTGGGATATTATTTCAAGAAATATATTATGGATATGCTTTTAGTTCTACATTTATGATAATTATAGCAGTTATCTTACAAGTTTTATATATTGGATTATTAACATATTTTGTTGTTAGGCCTTATTTTAAGAGCTATTTGCTTTATGCGGTAGAAAAAAATAATGAATAACTATCTATTTCAAAGAACCAAATTAAATTATAAAAATGGAATATTAGACAGTTTGTCAGTCTAATATTCCATTGTTTTTTAAGAAAATATATACAATATAATTAGGTATCGCAAATGATTCAGAATCAGCCGTATCAGCTCCCCAAGCATTAACGCCTAATAAGTTACCATCGACATCTACTAAAGCGCCACCGCTTGAACCTTCACGGATTAATGCATTATGATGAATTACATCGTAATTGACATTATCAATAGATTCCATTGAAATAAATTCACCAAATGTTACATTATTATCTAAGTTTAGGGGGTTACCTATTGCCATAACTAATTCTCCAGGAGTAAAGCTATAGAACAATCTAGCTTCGATGTTAATTAGAGTTATATCTTTTCGATATAATTTATCAAATTTCATTACAGCTAGGTCTAAATCTGCATCATAAGCGATAACAGTAGCTTCCGAATAATATTTATCTCCATAAGCCTTAATTTCATATTTGGCATTATATTCATTAGGATTTATCACATGGTAATTAGTAATAGCGTAATATGAAATTTCATCTTCCTTAAAGATAAAACCAGATCCTTGGCTTATAGCTATCTCAACTTCCGTAGGTGCATTTGACCAAGGGAAGGAGAACTGTTCTTCGCTTAAGGTGGTATATACCTCTATATTCGCATGGCGAATATAGTCTTGCGTCGCCATTAATACAGCGTTATACTCAGGAATATCTGTAATTGAATATGTAGGCGATATATATTCTGGAAGGTCAAGATAATTGCTATCTTCAAAAGTATATGTGCCATTTAAAGCGGTCTGATATTGATTTGTTTCTAAAGTTGTAGTTGTAATTGGGGTTAATGTAATAACATAATCACAACTTGTGATAAAGAAGGTTAAAACACCCAATAATAGTAAAATTAATAATTTTTTTATTTTCATAAGCATCACCATATTATATACAATATTATACTATATTTTGTTGAAAAAACATATGTTTTCCTTTAAAGATGACAAAAAACCTTGAAACCTATTTAATTAAATATATATATAAAGTATAATACTAATATTAATTTATTAAAAATTTATTAAAAAAATATAAAACGAGGGGATTTTATGCCGCAAAATATTGATTTTTCATTATATTTATACATTGTTTTTTTCTCTACCTTAGGATTAGGGCTTTTTTTTGGATTTTTAAGAGGGATGAAAAAAGCAATATGGGGGTTCGTTGTAACATTAATTTTTATTGTTATATTCTTCTTGACTATTGATCAA
Organism: uncultured Candidatus Izemoplasmatales bacterium; assembly: GCA_964611005.1. Taxonomy (GTDB): domain Bacteria; phylum Bacillota_I; class Bacilli_A; order Izemoplasmatales; family Hujiaoplasmataceae; genus 4572-104. The sequence goes on from CAZSZZ010000104.1 coordinate 3,034, forward strand.
GTTATTAATATACTTTGGACTATAAATTTACCATTTCTGGGAGGGATATTATCTGATGTTTCTCCAGATTTATCTGGGGTAACAAGATTACAAGAGGCACTTCCAATTTTAATTAATACATATTTAGGAGAAACTTTAAATGGTGCTGTTAGCAATGAACACCTATTAGAGTTTTTGACTTCTGTATCCTTATTTGCCCTTAAATTAGTCTACGCAATATTATATTTTACTGTTATTCAAATATTATATCGATTAATATTGTGGTTAATTAAAATGATTATCGTTCCTAGCAAAAAGAAAACAGATAAATATAAGTCAAAAAATAGAACTTTTGGTGCTTTATTTGGACTTATGACTGGAGCCTTGAGCCTTTATTTAACTATCATTATGTTTGGAGGGTTTGTAAGTATTTCTGAAAGTTTAATCGCTGTTTTGCCAGAAGAGAACCCTTCTGAAGTTAATTATTATATAGAATATAGTAATGAATCTTTTGCTAAACCAAATGATTCAATTTTGCCTACTATGGAAGCTATTAATTTACCAATACCTAATCAAAGTTATGAAGAAGCTTATGACTTAATAAATGACATGGTAAACTCTTATAATAATAATGTTATTATAAAAGCACAGAATCAAGTTACGATGACTAGTGATTATTCAGGAGAAGAAATGCCTTTAAATCTCTATTTATTTGATTCTGTTATATCTATGGATTATAAAGATGAACAGATTGCTTTTAGGGAAGAACTTTCTATATATTCTCAAGTAGCTGGGATGATTCTTGATAATCCATATATGACTTCTAATAATTTAAGCGATATTGAAGGAGATGATATACGCGAAGTGCTTAGCTGTTTGGCTGATTCAAATTTATTTACTTCTTTAGTTCCTCTAGCTATTGAGGTTGGATCAGATATGTATGATACTCCGATTGATATACCAGTTGATGATTTATATGAAATTGATTGGAAAAGTGAAATAGGCGAGTTAGGTAATATAGCTGCGACTGCTTTTGATATTATTAATGCAGCTGGAATATTAAATGATGAACTCGATTTAGATACAGTACAATTAGATGGAGATGAGGTAGAATCGCTATTTGATTCTTTAGGACAATCTCAATTAGCTACTCTTGCGGCTTATGTGGCTATTGAACCATTAACTGAAATGGCAGGGGAGAGTTTTTCAGGTTTTATTACTGTTCCTGATGATATTAATTGGGAAGATGAATTTTTAGCTATAGGCGATTTGGCAGGTGTCATTTTAAATACTGATTTAACTGTTGGAGACATTAAATCAGGAGATGCATCAGCTATTTTATCCGCCTTGTCAGAGGTAGATTTCACCGTTTTATTAAATTCTAAAATAATGACTAATGCAATGATTAATATATTAAACGGAGATACTTCAGTAGATGTTGATTTTTTAAATATACCAGATGATATTGTATGGTTAGATACTGAAGTTGATGGTGTTATAGTTAATGGAGAATTGCATAATATTTTATCTGCGATAAATGCTTTAACATCTTCATTAGGAGATACTGATATAACCGATTTCCAAAACTTAAACTTACAAACCATAGCTGATTTAGATTTAGCTTCAATTAATTCAATTTTTGAATCTCGTATTTTAGTAGCTACTATCACAGATTATTTAGTTGATTTAGATTTTGGTGACTATTCAGTTATTATTCCTGATTCTGTTTATGATGAGGATGGATACTTATTAAAAACAGAATTGCAGAACATTGTTTCAGCTGTTAAAATGGTTTTAAATAATCTAACTTGCGATGTCGGAGATACAGCATGTGAAGAAGTTGGATTTGATTTTAATAAGATTTTAACATTATCTAGTGATAATATTGATATTTTATTAACACCTGACATTTTAGCGGCTACTGTAGGAAATGTTTTAATAGAACTTGGTGGTGATGTTTTAACGATTCCTGGTTCTGCATTGACTGAAATATCAGTAAATGAAGTTTCAAGAGACGTAGTTAGTAGAAGCGAAATTAAAAATGCTTTCTTAGCAATTTCTGTTATTGGAATTACTGATATTGATAATATAGATGTCGATATATCAATTTTAAATAATTTAGCTACAGATAATGACCCTAC
>CAZSZZ010000105.1:0-2819 GCA_964611005.1 uncultured Candidatus Izemoplasmatales bacterium
AGAAAATAGTATATTTAGAGGTTAAAAATAATTATTCTTTAAAAAGATTATATAATCAAGTATGTATAAAACTTAAAGAATTAGGGCTGGATTTTCCAACTGAAAAATATACTCCTCATATAACTCTTGGAAGACAAGTTAGTATATTAGATATGCAAAAGTTGTATAGGATTAATGCTAAATCTTTAACTGTTAAGGCAACTAAAATTAGTTTAATGGAGTCAACTAGAATTAATGGGAAACTAACATATATCGAACGCGATTATATAGAATTAAACTAAAAGGACTCAATTGAGTCCTTTTAATATATATCTTTATTTTTACTTTGATATTCATTGAAGATTGTCAAACATGTATCTCTATCTTCTTGTTTTAAATCTAAAACGTTTTTATCAGTTGCGTTATTTTTGATGAATTCATAAATAAAATCATCTCTAAATCCAATCTTATCCGCATCTTTTGCATTACATCCATAATATACTTTTTTAATATTTGACCAAATAATCGCTCCTAAACACATAGGACAAGGATAACAAGTGGTATATAATGTACAGCCACTTAAATCATGAGTACCTAGCTTTTTTGTAGCTTCTCTAATCGCATTCATTTCTGCATGGGCCGTTGGATCATGGTCTCTTAATACAGTATTAGATGTTATTGCGACAACCTTATTAAATTTATCTACTATTAAAGCACCAAAAGGTCCGCCAAAATCTTGATTCATTGTTTCTCTTGCATGTTCTACTGCCTTGACCATTAAATCATGATGTTTGCTATGTTTCATAATATTCTCCTTTATATTTCATGACTTTATTATAAATAATTTTTATTTATTTGTAAAATGGTTATTCAAAAATAATCTTTAAATAAGTAACTAAGATATATTTATGTTATAATCTTAATATGTATCATATATAAGGAAGGTATCTTATGAAATTCGTTACTTGGAATGTAAATGGCTTAAGAGCGGCCATTAAAAAGGGATTCTTTGATTTTTTTTATGATATAGACGCTGATGTATTTGCCCTTCAAGAAACTAAAATGCAGGAATATCAAAAAGAATTTATCATTGATAATCACTATGAGTTTTGGAATTCAGCTGATAAATTAGGTTATTCAGGAACATTAATAATCACTAAAAATAAACCTTTATCTATTGTTTATGGTATTGATGGAGAAGCTTATAATGATGAGGGAAGAATCATCACCCTAAAGTTTAATTCATTTTATTTTGTAAATGCTTATGTTCCAAATTCTAAGCCAGAACTTGCAAGACTAGATTACCGCATGGAGTTTGAAGATAAAATGAGGGGATATTTAAGGCGTTTAGACAGAGAATTACCAGTAATTTATTGTGGAGATCTAAATGTTGCCCATAAAGAAATAGATTTAAAAAACCCAAAATCAAACACTAAAAATCCAGGATTTTCAATTGAAGAGCGCACTAAATTTCAAGAGTTACTAGACGCAGGATTTACTGATAGTTATCGTTATCTTTATCCAGATACAGTTAAATACACTTGGTGGTCCTATAGATTTAACGCAAGAAAAAATAATTCTGGATGGAGAATAGATTATTTTGTGGTTTCAGATAGAATTAAAGATTTAATTAAAGAAGTTAAATTAAGAAATGATATATTTGGAAGCGACCATTGTCCAGTAGAAATTGATATAGAATTATAGTGGTGAAAAGATGAATCAAAACAGCGTTAAATTCATTGCGGCTTTAGCGATGACTTTTGATCATATAGGTGAATTCATATTTAAAGGTAATAATGATATGCTTTATTTAGTTTTTAAAAGCATAGGTAGAATCGCATATGTTTTATTTGCTTATATGATAGTTGAAGGATTTAATCATACTAGTAATCTTAAAAGATATTTTTTAAGATTACTTAGTTTTGCTTTAATAATTGAATTAGGATTAGGAATAATATCGCTTATTCTAAAAGAGAATTATACTATATTTGGAATTTCTCAAAATGTAATATGGCCTTTAGTTTTTGGACTTGGTGGATTAATATTATTAAATAATAAGTTACTTGCCGTAAGACTAACATCTGTTTTAGTCGTTGGATTAGCGTTATTATTAAATATTCAATACGGAGCCTATGGGGTATTAATTATCTTAATATTTGGAATTTATCAGAATAAATTAACACAGTTTTTATTCCTAGTAGGCTTAAATTTATTGTTTATTGACGTGCCATTATTACAATATTTAGGGAAATCAGATATGGCTAGGTATACAGGAGAAGGCTGGATTCAATGGTTTTCCTTATTTAGTTTTATCTTTATAGGATTTTATAATGGTAAAAAAGGAAAATGGAATACAAAATGTTTTTTTTACATCTTTTATCCAGTACATCTAGGAATTATATTCTTAATTAGTATTTTATTGTGAGGTGTTTAAAATGAAAGTTGTTTCAGCTAAACAAATGAGATTGTTTGAAGAACATACAATGAAGGTAAAAAGCTGTACTGGAATTGATTTAATGAAAAATGCAGGCATGGCCTTAACTATTGATTTTTTAAAAAGAGCTAATCCTAAAAAGGATTCGTTAATAACAATAGTTGCAGGAGTTGGAAATAATGGAGGAGATGCTTTAACTGTCGCTATTGAATTACGGAAACTAGGATATAGCCCAAATGTTTTTGTTGTTGGATCTCTTTCAAATACAAGTGATGCTTTTATGCATTATTTTGATAAAGTTGGATATGTTGAGATAATTGATTCTTCGAATTCTTTAGAAAAAAACCAAGAAAAGCTATTTGAATCTGATTATATTATTGAAGGAATATTTGGTATAGGATTAACT
>CAZSZZ010000105.1:2829-5036 GCA_964611005.1 uncultured Candidatus Izemoplasmatales bacterium
GGATTAACTAGACCAATAACTGAATATCGTGAACAATTAATAAAATATATTAATGAATCAGATACTATGGTTTATTCCATTGATATACCTTCAGGAATAAATCCAGATAATGGATTAATATTAGGAATAGCTATTAAAGCCAACTTTACTGGTGTTGTAGGATTTTATAAAGTTGGGAATTTAATAAATGACGCGATGGATTATCACGGAGAAATGAGATTGCTAGATATAGATATTATTGAAGAAACACCTTTTAAATCAAAATTTGTAGAAATAGGTAAATATCATTTATTTCTAAAGAAAAGATTTCATAATTCTCATAAATATAATTATGGCTTAGGAGTATTTATTGGTGGGTCTAAATCTATGATGGGTTCAATCCAAATGAGCGCTATGGCTGGTTTAAAATCAGGACTTGGAATTATAAAAATATTAACTGATCAAAGTGATTTCACTCAGTTTTATCCTGAGCTTATTATTAATCCAAATTTAGGGAATGATAGTATTCCAGAATTAGAAAAAGCAAATGTAGTTATATTTGGCCCGGGAATAAAAAAGAATATAACAAATCATAAAATATTGTTAGACTATTTATTGGAGAAAGATATTCCATTAATAATTGATGGATCTGGATTTTTATATATTGAGCCAAAATCATACAAAAATAAAAATATTATCTTAACTCCACATTTAGGTGAATTAGCCAAATTTTTAAAGGTTAAACAAGCAGAAATATTAAAAAGTCCTTTAAGATACATTAAAAAAATAACTGATTTAGGTTTTCATATATTGTTAAAAGGGCCTTGTAATATCATAGCTAGTAATGGTGAAATATGTTTTATTCAGGTAAATCATACTGGATTAGCTACAGCTGGAAGCGGAGATGTTTTAAGTGGAATTATCTCTGGTATGATAGCTAATAATAATAATATATTAAAAGCTTTAACAGATTCCGTATTTATCCAACAATCTTCAGCTGATTATGCAAAAAAAATATATGGTGAAACAAGTATGTTAGCCACAGATATATTAAATAACATTCATAAAGTTTTAAAGGAGTTTGAAAATGTATAAAAAGATAAAACCAAAGATATCAAATGAAGCTAAAATAATGTCATCAGCTATAATATTGGGAGATACAACTATAGAAAAAAACGTTAGTGTTTGGTATAACGCAACCTTAAGAGGCGATATGGCTAGTATTTATATAGGTGAAGGATCTAATATTCAAGATAACGCTGTTGTTCATACAGATACAAATATACCAACTAAAATTGGCAAATATGTTACTGTAGGGCATTCCGCCATTGTTCACGCCGCTACTGTTGAAGATTATGCATTAATTGGCATGGGAGCTATAATTCTAAATAAAGCGGAAATAGGAAAATATGCAATGGTAGCTGCTGGAACTCTTGTACCTCCTGGAAAAGTCGTTCCTCCAAAAACTTTAGTTATGGGAAGCCCTATGAAAATAATTAGAGAATTAACAGAAAAAGAAATTCAAGAAAATCATAATAATGCTTTGCATTATATAAAAATGGCTGCGGATTACCATGATGAATAAAGCATAAATTGAAATTATAAAATATGCAAAATAATATGTAAATTTTTTAAAAAGATGATTCAAGTAAACATGATATCAATAATATAAATTGAGTTTATAAGATTTTTCAATATTTAACTAAAAGAATTAAATGCTAATCAATATATTATTTCTTTTACATGATTTAGATGATAATAAAATATCAAGGAAAATAAACTAATACTTCCTTGTTTATTCATATCAAAAACTATTTAAACTTATAAATTTAATAAATATAAAAGCAGATTTCACATTAGTTATCTAAAGAGTTAATGAAATGATACCTCAATGAATTTTGAATATTATATATTAATTTGAGCAATAAAACATTGAATTATAATGTAAAAATAACTTTTTTTAATTAAATTCGTAAAAGCTAGTGAAAACTTCGCTCTTTTTTTATAATATAGAATAAGGGATAGGGGGAAAAGACTGTTGCGAAAAAATAAATTTCAAGAACAAAGACAAAAATTATCTCGATTTCAGGCGCTGAAATCCATTTTTTCATCGTTTCTTTTAACCACAACCGCAATTGTTATTGCGGTTATTGTTATCCCAACTAGTCCTGAAGCTAAAATCAATGATGTAAAAGCATTTTCTGATGCAATTGCTTACTCAGTAACAA
>CAZSZZ010000106.1:0-5030 GCA_964611005.1 uncultured Candidatus Izemoplasmatales bacterium
AAATATAGTCGCGAAGATATTATGAAGTATTTTAAAGCATCTAAAGGGCGAGTATTTTATATGATTCAAAATGCTAAAAATATTGATTATGAAGAATTAGTAAAATTATTGGAAAAATCTGAAAAATTAGATTTTCAAATAAAAAGTGGACAGATTGATAAAACATTAGGAATAGAGTTGTTTTTGTTGAGTAATGAATAAAAAAAAAGCCTTTTGGCTTTTTTCTTATAGACTATTTACTTTACGTGATAAACGAGCTTTTTGTCTATTAGCGTAATTCTTGTGGTGAATACCTTTCGCTACAGCTTTATCTAATTTTTTATAAGCTAAACTTAGGTTTTCTTTTGCTTTATCTAATTCATTTTTTTCTACAGCAACTTCTACATTCTTTAAAGCGGTTTTTAAAGATGATCTGAATGATGCATTTGCCAAACGACGCTTTTCATTTTGAAGATTACGTTTCATTTGTTGTTTGTTATTAGCCATTATTACACCTCCATAGTTAATCGCGTAAATATTGTAACAAATAAAGGTTAAAATTGCAACAAATAAAAATCAATATTCTATAATTATAGGAGAAAAGCTTTATACATTTTATTAAATAGGTTGACCTTTTCATAAAAAAAATAGATAATATTAGTATTATAAGAAAAAAATATAGGAGAAGAAGATGGCTCTTTTAGAACAAAAAGGATATATTTACTCAAAACAACCAAATATTGGTTCTAAATTGCTAATAAGCAATGGCTATTTAGGGTATCGTGGAACTTTGGATGAAGCTGATTCATCAGATTTAGTTGCGCTTAACTTAAGCGGCCTTTATGATGGCAACGTTGAATATGAATCAGTAAATGCTTATAATCCCTTATATATTATGTTAAAGGCTGATGGAATCAATTTGAATCCAAAATCATTTAGGCCAAAAAAACATATTGTTTCATTGAATACTGATACAGGGATTTTTTCTCGTCAAACAGATTTTAAATATGGAAATATTGAAGTGACTATAAAAAGCGAAAGATTTGTAGACCAAGTTAATAAGAATTTAATATATTCTAAATTCACTTTTAAATCTTCAAAAGAAATTGAAGCTGAAATATATTCAGGTATAGATACATCGATATGGAATATTAATGATATTCATCTAAAAAGAAGTAAAATAGAAAAAACAGAAGAGATGATTATCATTCATTCTAAAATAAAGCATAGTAATTTAGATATGTTTGTCGGGGTTATGGAGGAATATAGTTTTAAGGCAGTTGATACGCGTAAAACTAAAAGTATATCTAAGTATAAAATTAAACTAGTACCAGGAAAAGAATATGATATTGTAAAATACGCTGGAGTAATTCACAGTGATTCTTTAGGTAAGGAAAAATTAATTGAAAAGCTTCAAGCTGCAAAAAAAACGGGATATAAAAAACTTCTTAAGAAAAATTTACAATTTTGGAATAAAGCCTATGAAATTTCTCGAGTTCATATCTTTAATAATGACAAGGTTAAAGAACAAGCAGACTATGCAGTATTTCAATTAATTTCTCATAGACCATATTCAGATAATGCTTCTATACCGCTTAAAGGATTATCTGGTCAATTTAATCAAGGGGCTGTAACTTGGCAAACTGAGATTTTCTTATTACCGTTTTATATTAATGTGGATACAGTAAGTGCTAGACATATGATAATGTATCGCGTTAAAGGGTTAAATGAGGCTATAAAACGCACTGAAGAATATGGATATTCAGGAGCGCTTTATCCTGTTTTATCTGGGTATCCAGGACAAGAAATAGATTCTAGCCAGGTAAAAAATATGATTCATGTTAATGGGTCTATTATATATGGAGTATATCAATATGTTGAACAAACAGGGGATTATTCTGTTTTATTTGAAGGTGCATTAGAAATGATTTTAGAAATGTGTCGTTTTTATATATCATACGCTACATTAAGTGATAATAAAAAACATTATGATTTCTTAAATGTTTATGGACTTGATTATATGCATAAAGAAGTTAATAATGAAGCATATACAAATCAAGTAATTAAATATGCGCTTGATTCTTTAATTAAATCAGTCGCATTTGCAAAACAAACTGATAAGGCTGAAGTTAAGAAAATCTTCGATGAACACGATTATAATATTTTAATAAAAGAAATAAGAGAACTTAGAAGAAGGTTATATACAAAAAAAGAAAATATAGAATATTTAGTTGAAAGCTTCGATGATTATTACAATTTAGAGGATCAAAAAATATCAAGGCTTAAAAAAGCTAAATTTGTTGAAAAAAAGAAAAGTATAATCTTTGATAAAACTAGTTATATTAAAAATTCGAATGTATTAATTATGTTAGCTTTATTTAGTGAAGAATTTCCTGATATTGTCCATAGAAAAAGTTATAATTATTATATAAGACGTTCAGTTCAACCTGATGTATTCGCTAAGGTTATGTATATATTAGAAGCTTGTGAAATTGATTTAGTTGAAGATGCATATGAAATGTTTGAAAAATTAGCTGATTTAGATATAGAAAACAATGATTTTTTTAAAGATGGGTTAAACCTAATTTTATTAGGCGGCATTTATATGGCTTTAGTATATGGATTTGCGGGAGTTAAGAGGCATACCTACCTTATTTCATGTGATTATAATATTCCTAATAAAATTAGCAGAATTGAATGCGCTCTTAGGGTGATGGATAATATTGCGTATGTAAAAGTGAAAAGAAATAGTGCTAATGTAAAATGGACAGAATTTGAAGAAGACGAAGAAGATTAAATTATAATAAATAGGAGGAAAATATTATGAAAAACAAATCATTATTTGGTTTAATACTATTATTATTAGGGGCTTTATTGTTATTCAATCAATTAAATTTCATTAAATTCAACTTGTTTTTTGCAGGGTGGTGGACATTATTTTTGATTATTCCTGCATTTTTGTCAATGTCTAGAACTGGGGTTACTATAGGGAATGTTGTTTTATTGATTCTTGGTATAGGCTTTTTGTTTAGCGAAAATGGGTGGGATATAAATGGATATGTAATTCCTGCAATATTTATTGTTTTAGGAATTGCGATATTAGTTAGAAAATGATGTGTATCTTTTGCCAAAAATACAAAAATCATAAAGATATTGTTTATGAAAATAACACTGTTTTTGTAATATATGATTCCTTTCCTGTTTCAAAAGGACATTGTCTTATAATACCCAAAAGACATATACCTGATTATTTTTCAATTAATAAGGAAGAATTAAACGATATTGATACGGCTATTAAAGAAATAAAAAAAATTTTAGATGATACAAACCATCCGGATGGATATAATATGGGTATTAATAATGGAAAAGCTGCAGGACAAACAGTATTTCATTTGCATATTCATTTAATTCCGCGTTATCTTGGAGATGTTTCAAATCCACGCGGAGGAGTTAGAGCAGTTATACCGGGGAAGCAAAATTATTAGCTTCCCCTTTTTTTAAGAATGAGTACTTTTTTCATGTGCTTTTTATCTGAAATATTGTATAATAAATATGTTGTATCGCAAGGAGGTATAAATATGAAACGAAAAACAAAAATAATATGTACAATAGGTCCTGCAACTGATTCACCTGAAATGATAGATAAACTGATTGATGCTGGGATGAATGTAGGAAGGCTAAATTTTTCTCACGGAACAAGAGAAGAACATAAAAAAAGAATCGAAATAATTCGCAGTATATCTGAAAAGAAACATCGTTATATTGGTATTATGGCTGATACAAAAGGTCCTGAAATAAGAACTGGAATATTTGAGAATAATAAGGCAGTGTTTAAAAAAGATGATATTGTCACTATAGTTAAAGAAGATATAGTTGGAAATAACAAACGATTCCATATTACTGCACTAGAGTTATTTGATGATATAGAAATCGGCGATTTTTTATTGATTGATGATGGGAAGATGAGACTCGATGTTATAAGTAAAGGTTTAGATTCATTTAAATGTAAGATATTTAATCCGGGGACTATTAAATCCCGTAAAGGAGTAAATGTACCTAATGTTAAACTTTCCATGCCTTATATTTCTATAAAAGATGACCAAGATATAAGGTTCGCAGCTAGAGAAAGAGTTGATTTAATAGCTTTATCATTTGTGAGAAGAAAAGAAGATGTCTTAGCTGTTAGAGAGATTTTAAAAGAAGAAAACTATCCTCAGATTGAGGTTATTGCGAAGATAGAAAATCAAGAAGGCGTAGACAATTTAGATGAAATTCTAAAAGTAGTGGATGGTGTAATGGTTGCTAGAGGAGATTTAGGAGTTGAAGTATCAACTCAATTTGTACCGATTTATCAAAAAAAGATTATCGCAAGAGCCAATGAAGCAGGAAAACCTGTGATTACAGCTACTCATATGCTTGAATCAATGATTAATTTTCCAAGACCAACCAGGGCTGAAGCAAGCGATGTAGCTAATGCTATCCTAGATGGATCTGATGCTATTATGCTATCTGGAGAAACAGCTGCGGGAAATTATCCTATTGAAGCAGTTTTAACAATGGATACTATAGCTAAAGCAATTGAAGATACCATTTCTTATGAAGATAGATTAGAAAAAGCAATTCAATCTAGTTCTCATACAGTAAATGATGCGATTGGAATGGCGGTTAGCCAAGCAGTTATGACTTTGCCAAAGGCAGAGGTAATAATAGCCTTTACTGAAACTGGGGGAACTGCAAAAAGAATGTGTAAGTTCAGACCAAGCAAACCGATAATCGCAATTACAGATAGTATTGAAACTTGTCGTAGATTGTCATATTATTGGGGTGTATTTGCGACTATGTCTGATGATGTATCTAATCTCCAAACTCATGACCAAGTTGCTATGAAAGTAGCTAAAGATTTCGGATTTAAAAAAGGGGCGACCCTAGTACTTACATCAGGTTGGGGTCAAAAACATGGTAAAACAAATACTATGAGAATTATTGATATTGAATAAATTTCTTCACATAAAAAAAGCCATAAAACATCAATGTCATTAAGTTAAGAGAAA
>CAZSZZ010000107.1:0-4390 GCA_964611005.1 uncultured Candidatus Izemoplasmatales bacterium
CTTTATGCTTATATATTTTGAATGCTTATATATTTTGAGTTCATTTATGAAATTTTCTTTTCCTTTATAACTTTGTATTTTAATAATAATATTAGTAAAATTATTTAATTTTTCTAATATTATAGGATATTCCTTATCTTTAAATGTTTTAACATAATCAATAAATTCTTGATCATAAGTTGAATTATCAAAGCCTTTGGCTATATCATCCCTAGGTTCATTACTCTTAATTCTTTTTAATATATTTTCTAAGCATATATTTGTGGGTATATTAAAAAGAATTATAGTATCAGCAAATTTTAATCTAAAATCTAGAGTATCTCTATAATTACCATCTATTATAAACCTATCATTTTCACTTACAAACTGTTTGATTTTTAGTAGAAACTCATCTTTATTTATATGATGATAATTATCAATATGAAAAATATAATCTAAATGCAATATGGGAATATTTAATATTTTAGATAGTTCTTTTGATAAAGTAGATTTTCCACTGCCAGGAGATCCAATAACAAGTATTTTATTCATAAATTATAACTTTATATCATCAACACTATCTAAATACTTTTTTATTGGTTTAAGAATTTCTTCGATTGTTCCCTCTTTAAATGGATTTTTTAGGTTTGCATTTTCCATTAATTCAGTGAAAGGTCTTGAACCACCTAATTTACATAGTGAAACATAGTTTTCAAATGTAGATTTATGGTCTATTCTTGACCAAATAAAGAATTGAAAAGCACAAACTTGAGCTAAAGTATAATCAATGTAATAGAAAGGCGAACTAAAGATATGACCTTGTCTAAACCAATAAGTTCCTTTATTTAAAAATTCATCATCATCATAATCCTTAAAAGGTAAGTATTTGATTTCTAATTTTCTCCAAACAGCTTTTCTTTCATCAGGAGATAGATTAGGGTTTTCATATACTTCATGTTGGAATTCGTCTACTAAAACTCCATATGGTAAGAATGAAACAGCAGAAGCTAAGTGATCAAATTTATATTTTTCAGTATCTTCTTTAAAGAAATTCCTCATCCAAGGCCAAGTTATAAATTCCATACTCATTGAATGAATTTCGCAGGCTTCTAAAGTAGGCCATCTATATACTGGTAATAAGTTCCTTGATTGATAAATTTGAAATGCGTGTCCGGCTTCATGAGTTAATACATTTACATCGTGAGCAGTTCCATTGAAGTTGGCGAAAATATATGGAGTATCATACTTGGGTATAAAAGTGCACCATCCGCCACCAGATTTGCCTTTCTTAGAATCTAATTCTAAAACGTTCATCTCTACCATTCGATTAAAAAATTTACCTGTCTCATCAGATAGTTCTTCATACATCTTTCTAGCTTGTTCAACCTGCCAAGCTCTATCTCCTTTTGGAGTTGGATTTCCAGATTTATATGATAAGGCTAAGTCATATGATTTGAAATCACTTATTCCAATTCTTTTTCCTTTTCTCTTAGCTAAATCAACAACTACAGGAACAATATATTTATATATTTGATCTCTATATTGTTTTACATCTTTAGCATTATAATCGGTTCTTCCTAATCTATCATAACCGAGTTGAATAAAATTTTTGTAACCTAATTTATGAGCAATTTTAGTTCTTACTTGAACTAATTCATCATAAATTCTATCTAAATCTTTTTCTTTTTCTTTAAAGAATCCAGATACTGCCAGTTGAGCTTTATGTCTTGTTTCGCGATTAGGATTTTGCATAAAAGGTCCCATTTGGCTTAAGTTATATATACCACCATCAAATTTAATTTTAGCACTAGCTAACAATTTAGAATATTCAGTAGTAAGTTTGTTTTCTTTTTGTAAATTAGGAATAATCTCTGGTTTAAAAGTTTTTTGTGATAAATTAGCTTGATCAAAAATTAAAGAACCTAATTCTTTTTCTAAATCTTTACGATTTTTAGATTGTAATAACTTTTTGTTAAAAACATTATAAGATTCCTGTATATTAGGTCTATTTAAATCAAAAAATTCTTGTTCTTTTTCATAAAATTTATCTGTGGTATCAATTGCATTTCTAATTGAAGCTATTGTTTCTAAGCTTTCTAGTTCATCCATAATTTTAAAAAACTTGTAAATAGCTTCAAGTTCAGTTGTTTTATCAATTTTAGAACCAATAACATCAGTTAGCTTTTTAATCTTTTTTTGATATTGACTAATATCAGGTCTTTTGTATTCAAATTCTTCGAATTTCATCATATATCCTTTCTTATATTTTTGTTTATATTTTACCACAATTTTATTAAAATGAATAGTTGGTAATTGTAATTACTTTTATGTATTTATGTAAAAAAATAAGCTAAATTTAATTTTAGCTCATTTTAATTTTATTGATATATTTATTTTAAATAATACCAGTTCCAAATAAAGTAGCACAAACTAAAGAAATTGTAGTCATCAATTTGATTAAAATGTCTATTGCAGGACCAGCTGTATCTTTCAATGGATCACCAACAGTATCACCTGTAATTCCAGCTTTATGTGCTAAGCTTCCACGGCCTCCATGTTTCCCAGATTCGATATATTTTTTAGCGTTATCCCAAGCTCCTCCAGAGTTAGCCATAAAAATAGCCAACATAATACCGGATATTAAAGTTCCAGCTAGCATTCCACCAAGAGCTTCAGCTCCGAATAAGAAACCTACAATTAAAGGGGTAATAATTGCAAGAACTGCAGGGTAAATCATTTCCTTTAAAGCTGCAGTAGTTGATATTTTAACGCATTCTGTATAATCAGGATTACTAGTACCTTCTAATATTCCTGGAATATCTCTAAATTGTCTTCTAACTTCATCAATCATTTTATTTGCGGCTCTACCAACACTTTTAATTGTCATAGAACTAAATAGATAAGCTAACATTCCACCAATCATCAAACCAGCTATGACATTTGGTTTAGTGATATTTATTCCTGTCAAGCCCGCTTCTTCAATAAAAGCATTGAATAAAGCTAAAGCAGTTAAAGCAGCACTACCTATTGCAAATCCTTTTGCAATAGCTGCAGTGGTATTTCCTACGCTATCCAATTCATCAGTAATTTCACGAACTCTTTTATCGAGCTTAGCCATCTGTGCTATACCGCCTGCATTATCAGCTATAGGACCGTATGCATCCACTGATACAGTCATTCCAGCAGTACCTAACATCCCAACAGCTGCTAAACCGATACCATATAATCCACCAAAATAATAGGCGAATACTGTACCTACCGCAATTATAATAACTGGTATTGCGGTGCTTTCCATTCCAGTCGCAATACCACTAATGATATTAGTTGCATGCCCTGTTTCTGATTGCTTAGCTATTTCTCTAACATGTTTATATTTACTTGCAGTATAATACTCAGACATAAAAGCTATAGCTAATCCTATTATAATTCCTATTATAATTGAAAATAAAGGGCCAAATTGAAAATCCAACCTTTGG
Organism: uncultured Candidatus Izemoplasmatales bacterium; assembly: GCA_964611005.1. Taxonomy (GTDB): domain Bacteria; phylum Bacillota_I; class Bacilli_A; order Izemoplasmatales; family Hujiaoplasmataceae; genus 4572-104. The sequence continues at coordinate 3,456 of CAZSZZ010000107.1, forward strand.
CCAACTATAAAAATATTCTTATTAATAAAATATAAATTTAGCAAAAACACAAATATCAAAAATATTCCTGAACTAGCATACGTTCCATTCTTTAAAGCTTTATGAGGATTACTGTTTTCTTTGCCACGAACAAATAGAGAACCAATAATAGATGAAAATACACCAAATGCACTAACTATTAATACAAAAACAACTCCATCTAAACCAAACCAAAGAGCACCTATAGTAGCCGCTCCTATGATAGAACTTACATATGATTCTAATAGGTCGCTTCCCATTCCTGCAACATCCCCAACGTTATCTCCGACATTGTCAGCTATAACTGCTGGATTTCTTGGATCATCTTCAGGAATCCCAGCTTCGACTTTTCCTACAAGATCAGCGCCTACATCGGCTGCTTTAGTAAAAATTCCACCTCCAACACGAGCAAATAAAGCAATAGAAGAAGCACCTAAACTATATCCAGCAGCTATTTTTATTGACTCAACAGCAGATAAATCAAATATTTGGTTTGCAAATACAAAAATAAGTAATACGCCTAACAAACCAAAACCAACAACATTCATACCCATAACCGCTCCGCCTTTAAAAGCAACATTTAAAGCACTTTGTATTCCATTTTTTTGAGCAGCAGTGGTTGTTCTTGAGTTTGCATTAGTTGCACTTTTCATTCCAATAACCCCAACAAAAGCACTAAAACTAGCACCTAACACAAAAGAAATTCCACTAGCAATTCCTAGGGGTGAAATCCAAATTATAAAAAAAGCTGCTACTGTATAAATTACAATAATAAAGTATTCCTTTTTAATAAAAGCATTAGCACCTTCCTTAATAAAACTTGAAATCTCTTGTACTTTATCTTCACCTGGAGATGATTTCATCATCTTATGATAAAGAAAAAAAGCATAGATTATAGCTAGTAAACTTAAACCTAA
>CAZSZZ010000107.1:4400-5021 GCA_964611005.1 uncultured Candidatus Izemoplasmatales bacterium
GCAATATACAATAAATATGACATTTTTCCCTCCTGTTATTTATTATTTATTATATTTTACCAAAACAATATTGTGTTTTCAATGAATATTATAAAAATATGAATACTTATTCATATAAAATAAAAAAATCATCATTCTCCGATGATTTTTACCAAAACTCGTTTATCTCTCTTCCCATCAAACTCTCCATAGAAAATTTGTTCCCAAGGTCCGAAATCTAATTTACCATTAGTAATAGCGCAAACTACCTCTCTGCCAAATATTTGTCTTTTTATATGTGCATCTGCGTTATCTTCAAATCCATTATGCATGTATTGATTATATGGTTTTTCAGGAGCTATCTTTTCAAGAAAGCGTTCAAAATCTTGATGTAAACCTCGCTCATCATCATTGATGAAAATAGAAGCAGTAATATGCATAGCATTTACAAGTACAAATCCCTCTTTAATTTTACTATTTAAAATTGCATTTTGAACTTGTTGTGTAATGTTAATAAATTCTCGTCTATTTTCTGTGTGAAACCATAATTCTTCACGATAATTTTTCATAATTTCCCACCTTTAAACAATTCTTAGTATAATTGTAACATTTTTGCAATGCAAATTAAATATTATCTTACAT
>CAZSZZ010000108.1:0-5001 GCA_964611005.1 uncultured Candidatus Izemoplasmatales bacterium
CAGATATACAGAGTTTATTTTTTTTATCAGTAGTTTTTTCTAAATGATTTAATAAATCAATACGAATCTTTTCCAAGATTTTAATATATTCATAATTATTATTTGAGGAAGTTATATATTTTTTAATCTTATTTGTTTGATTAATATTCAAATCAATTAAATGTTGGGCATGTTGAATAAAATCAATAATTTGTATTGAGCCTGCTTTTCCTTCATTATCAATCTTAGTAATATACCTAAAATAAGAAGCAGCATGTTCAAAGTTTTGGTGTTTAGCATTGTAAATTATTTTTTCTTTAGCTAATTTACTCAAAACAAATGATTTTTCAAGCTGTTGTGAAAAAATAGCTTTAGCCTCATCAATTTTCCTGTTTCTTGAAAGTTCATGGATTATTTCTTCGTGTTTTGAAACGCTTAACATATAATCTTTATATTCTTGATATTCAAGTTTTGTTTGATTCAATAACAATACTTCTTTATTAATATTAAGAAGACGATTCTTATAATTAGATTCTACTTGAATCTTTCTTATATTTTGATTGTGTTGATACATAGCAAGATATTTATCGTTTTCTAGTGATGCAATATATTTTTGGTAATCGCCAAAAATTTCAAGGTTTTCCATTTTCTTTTTAATTTCAGCGATTTCTAACCTGTTATTTGATTCTAAGGTAATAATTTCATTAGAAACTTGGTTTATTTCCTGAATATATTCAGTTAATTGGTTTGTTATATTATTAACCTTAACCAATAGATTGATTTTATAATCTTCAAATGTTTTTTGAGATGTATGAATATATGTTTTCTTATAATCAATATATTCATCATTAAACTCTTTAAACCTGGTTAACATGTTAGATAGATGCTCATAGGTTTCATTTAAATAAAAAGCAAAATTAGAATAAACATTAATTGAATTTTGGAAAAAAGCTACCGGTACAGAATAAGCGAGTTTTATCTCTTCGGAACGTTTAAAAGAATCAATTTTAATTTTTTTAATTTCATTTTGATATTTAGAAATTAAAAGATCAGTCATTGAATTGTTTCTATTTAATAAATATTCTACTTTTTTTTCAATAATCTCTTTCTGAAGAATTAATTGTTTTAAATCATTATATTTATGATTATTATCAGCTTCTATTATTTTAGGATAAAGCTGAGATAAGGAAAGTCTATATTCTTGTTCTATCATCTTCTCAAAGGCAATTTTGTTTTTATTAACTTCACGAATTTGTTTAATAAAAGCACTAATCATTTGTAAATTAAGCTCGGAATGAGGTTTTCTCTTATTCTTAGTAATAGACTCAACCATCTTTCGTTCATTCTCAAATTTAGCAGAAGAAGTCTTAAATAATTTGCTCATTTGATTCCTTGATTTGCTGAGGCTTTCTAATGAATCTGAGATAATATCTCTTAGATAATCCCTGTTTAAAGTACCTTCTTTTTCTAAAGAAGAACTCAATTTATTTAAGGAATTCTTAGCTTTTTCCATTGTCCAAATGAGTTGATTAGATAAATTTGAATTTAATTCTTGATATTCAATTTGTTTAGCTTCTAATTTCTCATTTTCTTGTTTAATAAATTCATTATGTACATGCATTTCACGATCAATTTTGTAATTAGTTTCTCTAGTAAGCTCTAAATACCGGTTAAAAGCCTCAGCTTTTCTCTCTTCAAACTGAGCTAATATTTCCTGGTATATATCATCTTCTTCACTGTAAATATCATGTGTCTTTTTATTATGTTCGATTATATCGTTGTTTAATTGTTTTAATTGAGAATCAAATTTCGCCTTGACTTGATTTAAATTATCTTGATGATTTAATTCGATTTTATAAAATTCATTTGTTAAATTTTCTTCTTTTTCTTGATATTCCTTTTCAATTGCATCAAGGTAAGTTTGATTTAAATTTTTTACATGCAAAAATTCCCGTTCAAGTTGATTTAAACGGGATTTGTAAGACTTAGAGTATTCAAAAAAATCATTGTAGACTTTTAGTAAAATATCGCCTTTTTTTGCCATTTTATAAAACCTCTTACCTTCCCTATATTAATTATATATTATATAATTTTATATTTCAATTTATCTGAAAAAATATAACTTTTTTTTTATGAAATTTGATATAATATATTAGAGGTGTTTATATGGATGAACGTATTATTAGCAATAACCTTCTAATTGATGATGAATTAGATATTACTTTACGTCCCAAGTATTTCGTAGAATATGTGGGACAGACTAGTGTAAAAGAAATGATTGAGATATCTGTTAAAGCGGCTAAATTAAGACAAGAATCTCTTGACCACGTATTGTTATATGGACCTCCTGGATTAGGGAAAACAACTTTAGCTCAAGTGATAGCGAATGAACTAGGAGTTAATATGAAATCAGTAAGCGGACCTACAATTGAACGTACAGGAGATTTAGCTGCGATATTGACCTCGCTTGAACCAGGCGATGTTTTATTTATCGATGAAATTCATCGTTTGCCTAGGATTGTGGAAGAAATTCTTTATTCCTCAATGGAGGACTATGTTATAGATATTGTAGTAGGAAAAGATTCTGGCGCAAAGTCTATAAGGGTTGATTTAGCGCCATTTACCTTGATTGGGGCTACTACTAGATTTGGGGATTTAACTGGGCCTTTGAGAGATCGATTTGGAATTGTTCACAAACTTGAATTTTATTCTTTTAAAGATTTAGAAAAGATTTGTAAAAGAACCGCTAAAATTTATGATTATCCAATTCATAGAGAAGCTATAAAGGAATTAGCTAAACGAAGTAGAGGAACTCCAAGAATTGTTAATAGATTGTTTAGGCGTGTTCGTGATTACGCAGATATTTTAGGTGATGGAACTATTACCTTGGATATAACTAAAATAGCTTTAGAAAAACTTAAAATTGATGAATTAGGATTAGATTCTAAGGATAGAGAATATCTTTTAGGTATAATTGAGAAATACCGTGGGGGACCAGTTGGTCTTGATACAATTGCTACATCTATCAGTGAAGATGCAAGAACACTTGAAGATGTTTATGAACCATTTCTAATTCAAAGTGGATTTATCAGTCGAACACCTAGGGGAAGAGTAGTTACAGAAAAAGCATATAAACACTTAAATAGAACATACCAAGGAACGTTATTTTAAGATGAAGACTAAAGACTTTGATTATTATTTACCATTAGGACTAATTGCGCAGACTCCTTTAAAAAAGAGGTCTGATTCAAGACTTCTTGTGGTTAACAGAAATAATTTTGATTTACAACACGATAAATTTAATAATATTGGAAATTATCTAAAAATGGGAGATGTTTTGGTTTTAAATAATACTAAGGTTATTCCCGCCAGGCTATATGGAGTTAAAGAAAAAACTAATGCAAATATAGAGATATTATTATTGAATTCTTATGGGCCTAATCTGTGGGAAGCTTTAGTAAAGCCTGCGAGAAGAGTAAAAGTAGGGACCAGAATTAGTTTTGGTAATGGATTGCTTATATTAGAATGCATAGAAACTTTTGAAGAAGGAATCAGACATTTTAAATTAGAATATCAAGGAGTATTAGAAGAAATTTTGGATTTGTTAGGAGAAATGCCTTTACCACCTTATATTCATAAGAAATTAGAGGATCAATCTAGATATCAAACTGTTTATTCTAAAATAAGTGGTTCAGCCGCAAGTCCTACTGCAGGATTGCATTTTACCAAAGAATTATTGGAAGAATTAAAAAATAATGGAGTAATAATTCAATACATAACTCTTCATGTTGGGTTAGGAACATTTCGTCCTGTAATGGTAGAAGATATCCTAGAGCATAAAATGCATTCGGAGTTCTATTCTATGGATCAATCAACCGCTGATATATTAAATAAAGCTAAATCTGAAGGAAGAGATATCGTCAGTGTAGGAACTACTTCTGTAAGAACATTGGAGACAATTTATGGAAGACATTCTACTTTTAAGGCTTGTTCTGGATTTACAGATATATTTATCTACCCAGGATATGAATTTAAGGCTATTGATAGTTTAATCACGAATTTTCATTTACCAAAATCAACATTATTGATGTTGGTATCTGCTTTTGCTTCAAGAGAAATTATTTTACATGCATATGAGGTTGCAGTAAAAGAAAAATATCGTTTTTTCTCTTTCGGAGATTCAATGTTTATTCGCAAATAAATAAAAAAAGTCAGAAATAAATTCTGTCTTTTTAAATGAGTTAATTATTTTTTAACTAATAGGTTTTATTTTTTTTGCTAGATAGATAAAAGGAGTATCTAGAGCAGCGACCATTACTTTGATAATATATGTTGATAACATTACTTCAAGTAATACATCTATATCGAAAAAGAACACAAAGGCAATGGTAACGAATATAGCAGTATCTATTAATTGTGATACTATAGTTGAACCATTGTTTCTAATCCATAAATATTTATTATCTGGAAGTTTCTTTTTAATCCATTGGAAAAGATTTACATCTATTGTTTGTGAAATGATAAAGGCGGTAAAACTACCTATAACCACCCAAGGATAGCGGATTCCAAAAATACTGTTTAAGGCATCAAATCCTGTATCTTCAGTTCCGGGATGAAATTGTAAGGCAACTGTCATGATAATTAAGGTAAATACCATAATGGTAAACCCCATATAAACAGCTTTCTTAGCTTCTTTTTTACCATAAATCTCATTTAAAGCATCGGTTCCTAAAAAGATAGTTCCATACATTATATTTCCAAGATTTGCATTCAATCCAAATAAGTCTAATAATTCAGTTACTTGAATATTAGCTAAAATGGTTGACATAGCTATCCAGACAAAAATACCTAATTTACCGAATAATTTATACATTATCATAAATAATATAAAATTTATTAGTGCAAAAAGCACCCAAATAATTTCATTTGGCATAATATCCTCCTAGTTTTGTTAACGCAGGATGGTTTCGAACTGCGTGTCTCGATAATTATAACTAACTTAGTAAAAAATTACAACAAAAA
>CAZSZZ010000109.1:0-4995 GCA_964611005.1 uncultured Candidatus Izemoplasmatales bacterium
ATAATATATTACTCATAATCTTATATTTCAAAAAGATTACTAGTTTTAATATTAGTCTCTAATTTTGAGGTATCATGAAATTTCAAAATAATACAAATTAATCAAATTTGTTATTGAATATTATTAATATTCGATTTTTACTTTTTACCTATAAATACAGACAAATTAGTAAGCTTGAAGCTTTTCTTCTTTTTTTAAAACTCTTAGAGTTCCTAAGGCTAAAGCTCTCATTTCATCTTCACCTGGGTAAATATATACTGGAACTATTCTTTCAAAATATCCCTTTAAATAATCAGTGAAATATTTACTATGCGCTATACCACCAGTAATTAATATAGCATCTACCTTGCATTTACATGCAAAATACATAGCTCCGATTTCTTTAACTACAGTGTAACCCATTGCTTCATAATAAAACCGAGCTAATTCATCGCCTTCATTTATTCTTTTTTCAATTTCTCTTGTATCATTAGTTCCAAGGTATGAAACAAGTCCTCCTTTACCTACAAGCATTTTTTTAACTTCTTTTTCTGTATATCTTCCAGAAAAACATAATTCAACTAATGGATAGGTTGGAATTGTTCCAGTTCTCTCAGGAGAAAACGGGCCATCTCCACCTAAGGCATTGTTTACATCTATTACTCTACCTTTTCTGTGAAGCCCTACTGATATTCCTCCGCCTAAATGAACGACAATTAAATTCATATCTTCATAGAGTTTACCCATAAGCTTAGCGTGATGTTTTGCGGTTGCTTTTTGGTTTAAGGCATGAAAAGTACTTCTTCTTTCAATTCCTTTAAGTCCAGATACTCTTGAAATTTCTTCAAATTCATCGATAACTACTGGATCCACTATATAAGCAGGTCGATTAAAAGGTTTAGCGAAACTATCAGCTAGTAAGGCACCTAGGTTTGAAGCATGTGAACCATACTTACAACTTCTTAAGTCTTCTAGCATTTCATTCGTTACGCGGTAAGCTCCACCGTGTTTAAGCGGTTTTAACATACCACCTCTACCAATAAATACATCTATTTGATTTAATTTATATTTATGTTCTACTAAAAAATCAAGGATTACTTGTCTCCTAAAATCTAATTGATCTATTATTGTATTAAATTCTTGAAGTTTTTCTGTATCATGTCTAAGAGTAGCTTCTTGAATGAGTTTTTCATTCAAAAACAAAGCTACTTTAGTTGATGTACTTCCAGGATTAATGACTAGGAGTAAGTAGTCCATCTTTATTCACCACCGCTAAAAAGATTGAATTTAGTTTTGCTTCACTTGTATCAGCTCTTGAAGTAAGAACGATTGGAACTTTAGCACCCATTACAAGGCCAGCTGACTTTCCATTTGCAAGAAAGACGCTTGTTTTATAGAAAATATTACCACCATCAAGATTTGGAAACAATAAAATATCACATACACCTGCGACTTTTGAATTTATTCCTTTTGTCTTAACAGATTCCATAGATACCAAATTATCAACTGCGAATGGTCCATCAATTAAAAAATCTATATCTTTGTCTTTATAATATTTAACTATTTTTTCTGCGTCTACTGTAGAAGCTATTTTTGGGTTAACTTTTTCTACTGAGGATACTATCCCTACTTTTGGCAAAGAATAACCTAAAGATTTAGCTAATGAAACGGCTGCTTCTATAATTAATATCTTTTGTTTCCAATCAGGATCTATATTCATTGCTCCATCAGTTGCGAATAACACTCTATCAAGTGTAGGATATTCTACAATGCCTACATGGCTTAATAAACTGCTATTAACGATACCATATTCTTTATTAACAACACCTTTTAAAAGTATTTTAGTATCGATTAAGCCTTTCATAACAATATCTACTTTGCCTTGGTTTACCAAATCCATCGCAATTTTAGTTGCGAGAGCAGGATCTGGCTCATTGATTATTTTTAAAGAAGAATCAAAGGATAAACCTTTGATAAGTTCTTTTATTTTATCTTCAAAACCGATTAAAATAGGTTCGATAATTCCTTCTTCACAAGCTAAATTAACAGCTTCAATAACATGCTCATCATGCGCAAAGACAACTACCATTCTCTTTTTAGTTGCTTTTTTAGCTGCGATTTTTAAATCATCTAAGTTTTTAAGCATATTTAACTCCGAGTTTTTTTACATAGTCTTTACCAGCTTTGATAGCTTCAATATTTATATCTAGAAGGTGAGCTTTCTTTTCTCCTAAAAATTTCTTAATTATAGCCAAAATTGTTTCATCACTAAATAAATGAGTTAACTCTAAATAAGCTCCCATCATAACCATATTAGCTACTTTTTGATTACCTAGTTTAATAGCTATATCATTAACTGGTACTCCTACACTAAGAAGTGAACCTTCTTTTACTTCATTAGAAATTAAAGATGAGTTATATAGAATTAATCCACCTTCAGCTACATGTCCTCTAAATTTTTCTAAAGAAGGTGAATTAAATGCAATTAAATGATCTGCGTTCTTAAATACGGGAGAATTAATCTTTTCTTTAGAAACGATTACTGAACAGTTAGCTGTTCCTCCTCTAGTCTCTGGACCATATGATGGAAACCAAAGCCCATTTATTTCGTCTTTAGTAGCGCTATAAGCAAGGATTTGTCCAAACATCATAACACCTTGGCCACCAAATCCAGCTACTTTAATATTAGTTGCTTTATTCATCTAAATCACCTTTATCTTTGAAAACGCCTAAAGGATATTCTTTAGCCATATCAGTTTTAACCCAATTCATCGCATCAACCGGAGTCATTCCCCAGTTAACAGGGCATGAAGATAATACTTCAATCATAGTAAAGCCTTTCTTATCTCTTTGATATTCAAAGGCTTTTTTAATTGCACGTTTAGCTTGAATAACACGTTTTGGATCATATACAGAAACTCTTGCAATATAAGCAGCTCCTTTAATAGTCGCAAACATTTCCGAAATATGGATTGGATTTCCATGCACACCTGAAACTCTACCATCTTGTGAAGTAGTTGTTTTTTGTCCTATTAAGGATGTTGGGGCCATCTGTCCACCAGTCATTCCATAAATCGCGTTATTAATAAAAATAACAGTAATATTTTCACCGCGGTTAGCCGCATGAATTGTTTCAGCTATCCCAATACTTGCAAGGTCACCATCGCCTTGATAAGTAAACACTATATTATTTGGTAATACTCTTTTAATTCCTGTTGCCTCTGCGCAAGCTCTACCATGTGGAGCTTGTTGGGCATCACAATTAAAGAATTGATATGAAAATACAGAACATCCAACTGATGCAATAGCTATTGCATCTCCTAACATATCTAGTTCTTCTAATACTTGAGCTACTAATTTATGAACAATACCATGTCCACATCCAGGACAATATGTAAGTGGTGTATCAGTTAAACCTTTAGATTTTTGATATACTATAGCCATTTCAGTTCACCACCTTTTGTTCAAAATTAATAATTGCATCAACGATTTCTTCAGGATCTGGAATCATTCCACCACTTCTTCCAAAGAAGCCTACTTTGTGTCTACCTTTGTTAGAGATTAAAACATCATCTAACATTTGGCCCATACTTAACTCACAGCACAAAATACCTTTTGTAGATTCTGGTATTTTATCAAATGCTTTTTCAGGATATGGCCAAACTGTTATTGGTCTAATCATTCCAACATTTATACCTTTTTCTTTTAACATCTTTATAGAAGAACGACAGATTCTCGCCATAGTTCCATAAGCAACTATTACATAGTCTGGATCTTCTTCCATATTAACTAATTCATATAGAGTTTCATTTTTCTTTATCTCTTTATATTTTTCTTGTAAATGAATATTATGTTTTTCTAGTTTAGCTGGATCCAAAAATAAAGAATTAGCTATATTTCTTCTACCAGGATGATTTTTAGTTCCTGTAGTAGCCCAATCTTTTGGTTTTAAATTACGTTTTTTAATCGGTTTATCTAAATCAACTGATTCCATCATTTGCCCAATTAGTCCATCAACTAAAACCAATACTGGGTTTCTATAATAATCTGCAGTATCAAAAGCACCTTTTAAGGTATCTATAGTTTCTTGAATTGATTCTGGAGCATAAACAATTAATTGATAATCTCCATTTCCTCCACCTCTAGTTGCTTGATAATAATCGGATTGAGATGGTTGAATGCCTCCAAGGCCAGGGCCTCCACGCATTACAGATACGATAACACAAGGTAATTCTGCCGCTGTAATATAACTTATACCTTCTTGTTTTAAAGCAATACCAGGGCTTGAACTAGATGTCATAACTCTCGCACCTGCGCCAGCTGCACCATAAACCATATTAATGGCAGCTATTTCAGATTCAGATTGTAAGAACACCTTTCCTGCAGCTAACAAATGTTTTGATAAATATTCTGGAACTTCATTTTGTGGGGTAATTGGATAACCATAAAACGCATCAACGCCACCTTTAATAGCCGCTAATGCAATAGCTTCATTTCCCTTCATTAGAACTTTAGCCATTCTTTTTCTTAACCTCCACTGTAATAACGGAATCAGGACACATCATAGCGCAAAAAGCACAACCGATGCATTTATCAGGTTCCGATACTTTTATGATGTTATAACCGTTTTTGTTAAGTGTGTTCATGTCCTGATATAAGATGTTTTGCGGACAAGCTTCAACACAGAGTAAACAGCCTTTACATCTTTCGTCGTCAAATGTTACTTTACCTTTTGGCATAGTCTTCCTCCTAAATAATTTTTTCTGGAATATTTTTAATTAATATTTTCATCAGAAATATTAAATTATTAGCATTTTTTAATATAAAATTTTATATCCAATCTTTTCGGTGAAATAATTTTATTTTAATTAATTCTCCTATAATTTCAGAAGTATCAAAATCAAAACCTTCCCAAATAGATGTGTATTTTACCTCTAATCCTGTTTTTGAAGAAACTTCTTTTAAGATGTTTTGTCCTTCTAAAATATCTGATAATGTTGTTTCTTTTAAAAGATT
>CAZSZZ010000110.1:0-4957 GCA_964611005.1 uncultured Candidatus Izemoplasmatales bacterium
CCAAAGTATCTTACTATAATCTTTTACTCATAATCCTTTATTACTAAAAGATTGCTTTTTTTTACCGTGTCTACTTTAGAGGTATCATAACATTTTTCTAATATGACTCTCTTTATTTAATTGTCTATTTTTAAGGAACACTTTCTATTAATCTCTTATTTTTATTAGTTTTCAAAATATTCAAACCCATCGATGATATCTAAATACACTCCATCAAAATTAATATTTAATATTTTATCTAGATAAGATTCATCATTCCCAAATATAATACCTTGCCAATCATCTAACCAATATTTAACTTTATAATTACCTTTCCAATTAAGGTTTTCTTCAACTAACCAACTAGGCGGATTGGTATTCCATTCTTCTTTCCAATAGTATCTATAATCCTCCGCTTCTCCAATGCTCATATACGCTATTACTAATCTTTTCCCTCCATTTGTTTTTATTTTCAAAGATTCAATTTCATCTAAAGTAATTATTGATCCATCGTTAAAAAATAAATCAATAATTAAAACATCATAATCAGTTAATCTTAATGCATCTAAATAATCTTTTTTATCATCATATAACCCAGGATTAATTAAATACAAAAAGTTTTTTGCGTCAGATAAAGATATGATATCTTTATCATTTATATTATATGGCATTAATGGATAAGCAGGCATTGTATCTAATCCTCTTGAATTAGCCGCAAAAGATATGTATCCTAAATTATGATTTTGGATATATGAATCATCTATAAAACTTATGTCAGAACAATAATCAGTAACTAGAACAGAAATATTATTATCTTTAGCAATATTCATAAATGTAATCATATTATTGGTTTCGGTCTCAATTGTTTTTACATTATCAAAATTATAACCATAAAACAAATCTTCTCTTCCTACTCCATCAATTGCATTAATATAATCTATTGCTAATTCACCTGTAATTTCACCATTTTTAGTTAATAAATTATGACCATTTTGAGGAATAATTATGAAGTTATTATTTTTAAATTTTGAATATTCGCTTATTCTTTCTACAAAAACTCTCATATTCTCTTTATAGTCTATATGATTTTGGAATGTTGAACTGCAACCAATTAATAAAGTAATTGGTAAAATTAAAGTAATTAATAGTATTTTTTTCATCTAGGCATCTATTTTACCATCTATTATGAACAACTTCAGCTGAACCAATTAGATTATTTATCTCTAATCTCTTACCATCATCTAAGATTACATATCCATTTAATTTACCAAAAATCTGATGTTGATCACTAACTAATATAATTACATTTGTTTTATCATGTCTATCTAAAATAGGTGTGAATGTTAAATCTAAACGTTTATCATTCGCGACAAATTTCCATTCTTTCATAAAATCATATTTCTTATTTTTCTTCTTAGGTATAACAAATTCGACCTTGTCTAGCTTATGAGCTACTCCATCATAGAAAATCATATTTTCTGTTGCTTTAGATAAATCACCAAAACCATAACCTATATTAATGCCGAACGTCTTACCATTAACTAATCCTGAAGCTGTTCCCCAAAACCACACATTATCATAAGTCCATACACCGCGTCCCCAATCTAAGGTTCCAAAAGCATTTTTGAAATCTATTTTTTTATCACCTAGATTAATTGACCCATTAGCATTCATACAATTAATCTTTTGATTATAATAAAATGCATTTTTATTTTCCTTAAAAGGTGTCGCTATAACCATAGATTCTTTTGGTTCATTTGTAAGGATAAATTTACAATTAAGACACATTTTATCTTTAAAATTTGGTATATTACAATTAATTATCCTTTTTTCACCGATATTTTCAAATGATAAAGAAATCTTTTTATTTTCAAAAAATACTTTTCCTTTTCCTGATGAAGACGGTAACTTTAGCTTCCCCATTGAAAATGGAATGATAGTGCTAAACATATCATATTTTCTTTCTTGAAAATCTAAAAAACTTACGCTAATAAATCCTAAATATGAGTTATCCGCAATCGTAAAAGCGATTGCGTTTTTATCATTTATAATTAAATAATAATCCCATTCCTTAATTCTAAATTTATTAGCTTTAATAGCTTTTCTATCATATTCCCAATACATTTTCTTTGCGTAACCTGGATTTATCAAAATTCCTTTTTCGTTTAGCAAAGGTTGAAACTCTTTTATTTCATTTTGCATACAAATTCCTCCTATATATTATTGTAATTGCATTAATTCATATAGTGAATATCCTGATTTAACTGTTTTAATATTGCCATAATTTATTTCTAAGTCAATTTGGGCATTAAACCTAAAATAATAAGGATTAACAAATATTCTAGCGATTTTTTGTTTCCACATAGGCAAATATCCTAATAAACTAGTAGCTTCAATAATTTTTGGATTTTTTAAAGTAATGATTACTTTATCATCACCTTTTATCCATTTAAATATTAATTTATTTGGATATTTATGTTTTGAGAAATGTTTAGTAAAATCTAAGGTTTCTAATACTAATGGTTCTCCATCTTCAATTAAAATTTCATTTCCTCTAGCAAGCAAAAATACCGGTAATTTTTTTGAGCCATATTTTTTACTAGCTGTTTGTTCAACAAACAATACGGTAAAATCATCAAGAGTAGTTCGTCCCCAATACCAATGATTTTGAATAGATGGTAAAGATAGATTCCCCCAGTTATGATCATGATATCCAAATCCAGCTACTTTATGATTTATTCCATCATAAAATATAGTTCCTTTAACTTTTCCGCGAGGAATAGCCACAAGCCATGCAAAATAATGCAAATGATCACCAAAGAATATTTTACCATCTCTAGGACGCCATGGAGGTACAATTCCTGTAAATGTTAAGTCCGCTGTTATATCTTCTATTTCAGTATGAAGTTCGTATTTTTTTAAATCACCTTTTACCCAGTTTTTTCCAATTGAAATGTCACAATTTTCTTTTAAAGATTTAAAGACTTCTTTTGAAAATTTTTTTGACTTAAATAACTTTTCTCCATCGCTCTTGTTTATTGTAATCATCACCGCTGGTTTTATAGGGCCTTTATATTCAGTTATAGGTTTTGTCATAAAGACTATTACTACAGTACTTCCATCATCTAAATGAGCATCAAAATACCACCATTCAAAGAAGCCCCTAACTTTACCTGTACGGAATCCATCTTCATGTATTTTTACTTCTCTTGTTATATTTTTTAATTCTTCAGGAGTTGTTAAAAAGATTGGTTTAAGACTTTTATTATTTAACAACATAATAATTACACCTCTTATTATTTGATATAGATATCTATCATATATTAAATTTATAATTGTTTATTCATTTAATCCTGACTCCATAGCTAAAAGTAATGACTCAGTTTGGTCTAATCCATTTTCCCAATACATCATTCCAGCTAGACCCATTTCAATAATATATTCACTCTTGTCTAAGATTGATCTAGGATTATCATAAGAAATAAAGACAGTTCCATCTATACTAATAATATAAGGGACTCCAGCGATTCTATCATAATGGTATTCATAATTACTATTATTTAAATAATTATTAACTATAGATGTATATGATATTGAACTTGATTTCGTCCAATTAGACCATGTTTGAGTTGCTGAATTATAGGTTCTTGTTTGTATTATTCCATAGAAGGCAACTCCTACTATAATTTTACTGTTTAGAATACCATATGAATGATAAATTTCAATACTTTCTTCTATAGAACAACTATTTAATGTTTTACCAACAAGATTTGTTGGATTATTAAAAGATGTTGATCTACTCAATGCATTTTGATAATATCCATTATTACTTACCATACCATAAGTCATCATATTAATATAATCAAGATACTGCCCCGAATTGGTTAGGTCGTATCTTGGTGGTTGCCACATACCACCAGCAATTGCTGCAGTAACTAAATGATTTGGATTATTCGCTTTCACTTTTGCATATATTATGCTCATCATTTGAGTAAAATGTGTTGCCTGGTCAGAGGTTGGTGTTTCCCAATCAATATCAACGCCATCAAATCCATAAGTATTAATCATTTCTACTATGTTATCCGCAAAAATATTCATTCTATTTGTATTTGATGAAATATCTGCCCATTCTGATCCAGGTCCAATAGAAAACAACACCCAATTACCATTTTCATGTGCTTTAGGCATTATATAAGTACTTATATTAGCAAGTACAGCTACACCTGATAATTCTCCACTAGAATTAGCTGTAATAAAAGCACAGTTAATAATATCTAATGTATTAAAAAAAGTATCAGTAACTAAATTATAATCCCTATAAATATAGCTAGAAGCTAAAGGTGCACTCAATGATTTATACCCTAAAGCTTCAACATTATATATTTTAGTTAATCTATTTTCTCCTAATCTAATAATCGCTGTTAATCCGACTACAGTTGCTTGATAAGGACGATTATATATACCTGAATTACTTAAAACTTCAGGATTATCTGATTCCCATGAAATTGTATAATCATTATATTCACTAGGTAAATTAATATTACTAGATAATTCACTTGGAATTAAATCATTTAAATAATTTTCAACGTCGCTCCAATCTAAAGCTTCCCATTTTGCATATAATGTTATATTTGAATTAGGTTGAAATGGATTATTAACTAATTCACTTTCAGGAATTTTATCAATCATCCATCCTAAAAAAGTATATCCTTCTCTTTCAGTCTCTGGTAATACAATAGATTCTCCATTTCTAACATATACAGTATCTATACTATTACCACCCAAACTATCAAAAGAAACTTCATAAATAATATTAGAATTAATAGTTGTGGTTTCTGAATCTTCAGTTGTAGATGTCTCATTAATTAAATTTGTATTTGTAATGGTTGATTCAGTTTCTTGATTAATAGAATTAAAAGAATCACAACCTATAAGTAAAAAACTAAATATTAATATAAATGTATAGATAAATGTTTTT
>CAZSZZ010000111.1:0-2466 GCA_964611005.1 uncultured Candidatus Izemoplasmatales bacterium
AGTATTTAATTAAATACATTTAATTTCTCAATAAAAAACTTCACAAATTTGTCTTGTTTTATTATAATATACATAAAGCCGAAATAGCTCAGTTGGTAGAGCAGCTGTCTCGTAATCAGCAGGTCGTAGGTTCGAGTCCTATTTTCGGCACCACGAATTTTTCTCATAAAAAAGCTGTGATTTTATTCACAGCTTTTTATATTATAAATCAAATATATCGTCCTGTTTATTTACAGGTTCTACTTCTTCTAAATCTTTTTTTTCTCCATATATATCATTAAATAATAATGTTCTAGCTGTAAAATGTCTTGGCATTACCCATAATGATAAAATTCCAAGTGTTAAAACGCTCAATAAATACCAACCGATATAGCTTAAATCCAAAACAAATAGTCTCCACTTATTTCCTTTCATCATTGCCTTAGACATTGTGATAACTTCACTAGACGTTAAATTTGGTTCTTTATTTCTTAAATAAAACGACATAGAATAAGCATAAATTTTAATAAACCCAGGAATAATAAATAACATCGACCATAAAAATATATAAATTGTCATTAAAATATATGTTCCTATATTTTTATCATATTGATTTTTAAAACCTGACATTAATACTTCAGAAAATTTAAATTCAACTTGATCAATAATTAAAATTGTCATTTTAATAAAACCATAATATATAGCGCTTATAATTAAAAACTCACCTACTGAGAAAAGCCAATAAACAAATTGGTTATCAATTACTTGAGTCATCATTCCGTTTATCATAACAAAATGTGAGCCACTTAGTTTATTTTGTAAAAAACTATAAACTATAAAAAATGCAAAATATAATAGAAATACCAAAATTGGTTGTTGATATTTATCCTTCAATAAATCATTAGATTTCATTCTATATTCTTTAGTTGACATATTAATAATCTTCCCTCCTTATATTATTCATTCGCATATCTTTCTTTGTTTTTTATTATATCATATAAAATAAATAATATATATTTTTTTTTAGCAAATTTTAAATGCTATTTATTTTTAACATTAATAAAAGCCTTGTATTTCAAAGGCTTTAATATGGCAGGACTAGAGAGATTCGAACTCTCGTTCTCGGAGTCAGAGTCCGATGCCTTAACCGCTTGGCTATAGTCCAATCAATATATCATTTATTAGTGTACCTTACTTCGCTTTATTAAGCAACTACATTTTTTAGATTAATTCTTAAAACAATATATTTATTAACATTAAGATTCCAGCAAACAAATTGGTAAATGCAAATATGGTTTTAAGATTTTTTGGTTTACTTTTTATTGCAACACTTCCTCCTATTATTCCACCTATTATTGCGATAATTATTAAAGGTAAAGCAAATTCAAAATTAAAATTACCATTTAAAGAATACCCTAAGAGTCCCATTAAAGCAGTCGTTGTGACCATAGCGCTAGATGTACCAATTGCGACCTCCATAGGGATTTTACATACCATTACCATCAAAGGAATTATAAAAGCACCTCCACTTATTCCAGTGGCTCCCGCAAACAATCCTACTATAGCTGTTACAGGTATAGTAATCCAAAGATTCACTACATATTTATATTCATTAAACTGTCTATTCCAATAACCAAACTTATGAATTTCTATTGATTCTTTTTCTTTCACTTTTATAAACATAAATACAGAGACAAGAATCAATAAAGATGCAAAAACAATCTTTAATGTAGTAGCTTCAACTCTGCTCGCAAAATATCCTCCAAGAAAAGCCATAATATATATTGAAGGAGCTATAACTAAAGCTAATTTCCAGTCAACTCTTTTATTTTTATGAAATATAAGCATAGCAGCTAAACTGGTTCCAAACATCATTGATTGTGAAGTAGAAGCTGCTTGATGCATTGAGACACCAAATAATACTAAGGTAAGCACATAGAAGTTTCCTCCACCTTTTCCAACCATAGCCATAATTATCGCAATAAATAATACAGCTATTCCGATATAGTATATATTCATGATTTTTCTACCAAATTATTAATAATATATCCTGGTTTAAACATATCTACTAATTCATTTAACCTCGTTTTAAGAACTCTTGCATTATATCCCTCCAATAACAAATAAACACAAGCTATTGCTGATCTTATATTAGAAGTACAATATACTACTATTAATTTATCTTTTGTTAATTCATTTAAATTATCTGGTATTTCATTTAAAGGTATATTTTTTGCGAATGGTATAGATACATATTTTAATTCTTCTTTACTTCTAACATCTAATAATAATATTTCATCCTTTTTATATAAATTCATCATTTGTTCAAAATTTATACAATGTAATCCATTTCCAAAAAAATCAAGATCCATGGTTTTAATTAATTCAGCTAATTCCTTCATCTTTTCCTCCTATAGATGCAATTTATCATAATTAAAATTATATGCTTGTAAATCTCTACAATTTAAATCACTTGATTTATATTTA
>CAZSZZ010000111.1:2476-4954 GCA_964611005.1 uncultured Candidatus Izemoplasmatales bacterium
AGTCTTTTTTCAGTTTTTCTTAGTATAGTTTTAGAATATTTTTCCAAATCTTCTAAAAATAATTTTTCTTTATAAATATCTTTGTTTAATAATACATCTAAAAATTGATATTTATCGATTATTTCTTTGTTTAAATAGTAGATTGTCATTTGAGCATTCTTTTGGTTCTTAATCAAACCACTTGATTTTAATTTATCTAAATGTTTAGAGGTATTTGATTGAGTCATTCCTAATAATGTCTGAATCTCTCCAACACATAATCTACTATCTTTTAATAGATTTACAATACGCAACCTATTAGTATCTGAAATCATTTTTAATATATCTTGTAACAAAATATCTTCACCACCTTATATTGCTATATACTCATATATTCATGCTTTATTAATTATAATGCTTATATATTGTATTTGTCAAGACAAAATTGATTGTAGTTCAAAACATTTGCAATTACTTTTCTTTTGTTCTAATATTATATATATATTATTGAAAGAGGTTTATATATGAAAAAATATACTGTTAACGAAAAATGCATAAATTGTAAGGCTTGTGTTCGCATTGCCCCAAATGTTTATGATATTAAAAATAAAAAAGCTTTTGTATATAGTCAACCTAAAAATATAGAAGATGAAAATTTGGCAGAAAAAGCTCTAAAAATATGTCCTGTAGGCGCTATTACAATTTTAACTGAAGCTTCAAAAAAACCTATTTTAGGTTCAGATAATATTAAAGAAGTCATCAAAAAATATCCAATTTTAAATTTAAAATTGATAAAATTATCCAGTAAATTTAGAATGCTTTCTAATCCTATAATATGGAATACAATAGCTGAATTTACTACGTTTAGTGATGCGGCTAAAAATACAGGGGTTTCTATTTGTGAAATACTACATTTTATAAATAAAGAACTTGGTCTTGAAAGGGAGTTAAATAATTCTTTTCCAAACTGTATTGAAAATATTAAATCTAATGCTATTGATTTTGGGGAATCTATTTTTTGGAATAATCCTACTAATGAAATCGAGTTGAAATTATCTAATGAAAAAGATTTCGAAAATATCATTGATTTACTAAAAAATCTAAAGGCAAATAGCGCTATCAAATTTGTTAGTTCTGAAATCTATTCTCCTTTTATCAGATTAATCAAAAGTTATAATTATCTTTATAATATCAAAGAGGTTAATCAAAAAAAGTATTACATTTCAGTTTATAACAATAATAAAATAGATAAATTTGCTAAAAATAAATATGAAAAATTAGATGTAAGGCAAATGAAAGAAGATCCATTTGATGTAATATTAAAAAAAGCCTATGAAACTAATCCTGGAGATGGGTTCATTCTTATTCAAACATTTGTACCACATCCATTAATTAGCATGTTAACTGAATTAGGTTTTGATTATGAAATTAATACTTTAAGAGCTTTTGAAGTCTGGGTTTATTTTACTAAAAAAGAAGTTGATGAAGAAAAAGATCTTATTGATAATAAAGATAGACCAAATGTTGTTATTCAATCAGCCACTCCTGTTGCTTATCCTATTATTATGCGTTTATTACAATCAAAAAAAATAAATAAGGCAATTAAGATTGTTGATTTAAAGATATGGGAAGAAACTGAAAAACATTTAGGTTGGATAGTAAACAAAAAAGCTGATATTAGTTTTAGTGCGTTGATTACAGCGACAAAATTAACAAACTTAGATGTAAAAATGCCAGCTGTATTTGTTTGGGATAATTTCAGTATTTTAACTCGTGATATAACGGTAACTAAATTCAGTGACCTAAAAGGGAAAGAAATATATTTACCACTTTTTGAAGATGCTCCTCCTGCTAAAATTACTAAATATTTAATCGAAAATTCAGGTGAAAATATTGATGATTATATTTTCAAATATGGTGAACCTTTTGGAAGGCCTGCAAAAATGTATCATGATTTCGTTGATGGTAAAATTGAAACTCTTTTATTAAGAGAACCTGAAGCTAGTTTTGCGATTAATAATTTGAATAAATTAAATATCAAATATAATGAAATTGAATATGGCAAGATTTGGAATAATATAAATAAAGGATTTGGACTATTTCCAAATGCAGGTGTCGTATTTAAGGGCGAATTTGTAAGAAAGTATCCTGAAATAATGGAGGTTATTACTCAAGAGTTAAAAGAAGCTATTAATTGGGTAAATACAAATAGAAAAGCAGCTTCTGACTTAGCATTTGATATGATGAGAGCTAAATCAGACGATGTAGAATTATTTATTGATAGGGTTACTTATAAATATGTAGATGGTGACGAATTAGTTTCTAAAATAAAAGAATTTTATCAAATTCTCAATGATAGTAATATTATCCAAGTCAATATCGATGATAATTTATTAGATGTTTTTAAAATTTAAACAAAATATATTTTTATAGAAAAACTGAACTTTTTAATGAATAAATAAAGGGTTAGCAGATACATAACTTTTATGTGTCTACTAA
>CAZSZZ010000112.1:0-4868 GCA_964611005.1 uncultured Candidatus Izemoplasmatales bacterium
CGAGAACAGTTAACGTTATAGCTGTAGAAGATCCATTTACAATATCAATAGAATTAGATGAAGTTACTCAAACTAGCATTTCTGTTATTGTTAATGTTGATGACTCAAACGATATTATTAACAATAAATTTGTTAGATTATATAATGGATATTCTTTGGTCGAAAGCGTTGAATATATTAATGGAATTAACAATATTGAATTTAATGATTTAGAAGATGGTACTACTTATAGAGTAGTTGTTTCAGGTGATTATTTAGATAATGGTAATACCGCTACACTTCAAGGTTATGATCTTGAAGTAACAACCGTTCATCTCGGAGAAATAGATTTTAATATAGATAATTTATATATTGATTACAGTAGTATAGGATTTGATCTTGAAGTAATAGATGAAGATGATATGCTTACTGATTTGGTAGTAAATTTATATAATGGTGAAGAGTTAGTTGCGACAGCTAATTTATTTGATATGTTAAATTCAGGAGAATATGAAGGAAATTCTGTAGGCGTTTATTTTTATGATTTAGATGAATTAACAACATATAGCTTTGAGGTTGAATATAGCTTTGTGCAATTAGGTACTACAGAAGAAACTACAATTAGTTTAGAGAAAATAGATTATACAACTTTGGAATTAGTTGCGCCTACAATAATAAATAATGTGATTAACGAAAGATATTATAATTTAGATTGTGAAGCTGAAATAGATTTCACAGGTTTTGAAGAATACTATGTTTGGGCTGAATTATATAATGGTTCAACCTTTGTTCAATACCAATCATTAGTAGATAATTCAACTTATAGTTTTAGTTATATAGATACTGCTACAGATTATACTATTAAAATTTATTCAAGCTATACTGATAGCGAAACTGGAGTTAGTTATAGTAATATTTTAATTGGAACTTATGAAGCCTCTACATTAACTGCCGGAGATCTAGCAACACCAGTAGTAGAAAATGTAGTTATTACTAAAACAGAAACAACTATAACAGTGGATTTTGATTTGATAGATGATGATAATGCAATGGACATGGGGTATTTAAGATTGTATTCTGGAAGTTATATATCAGGATATACTACAATAGTAAAGGGGCATAATACCTTTATTTTTGATAATAACGTTGATGAAAACACATTATATACTGTAAAAATAGACGTTGATTATAATGGAGATGGAAGTTTCACGACATTGTATGAAGAAGATGTTTATACACCTCCTGTTATAACAATTAGTAATTTTGTACCTAATGATATGTTCTTTGTTGGAGATCATATTGTAATGAAACTTGATATTAATAACGATGAAGATGTTTCAATTGATTTTGTTACAATAAATGGAACGAGATATTCTACATTTAATTTTCCAAGTGATAACGAAACTTTATATATAGATTTAGGTATAGATAATACAGCCCATACATATACTATTAATTTAGAAAATATAGGAATAACTTTAGGAACAGAGGAATATTTAATTAATGCGACAACTTCTCTTGATATTACAGTTTATGAAGTTGGGTCAACAGCACCTGATGATGCTACAGTGGAAGTGATAGATATCGTTCCTGAAAGTTATTTTGTAAATGTAAATGAGGATGATGAAGATGAAACAACATCTTTATTAATTGATATATATTTAAATAATAAATACAATTTAGATATAAATAGTATTACATTAGGTGGAATTAGCTATGGTAGCAGTGATATTACAGTAATTGATTCTAATCACATTCAAGTAATCGCTTATTTTAGTTATGGAAGTGGAAATTCTAATAATACTTTATATTTTTCAGAAATCACATTTAGTAGAAACGGAGAAATAGCATCTAATAATCAAGCTGATAATATAGTGGTTAGTATCTATGAAATATATGATTTTGATAGATTAACTTCAACAGCAGATGTTATTCATGTATCAACTCCTGAAGATTTAATGAATGTGGAAGCTGATAGCTCTAACCCAAGTAGAGTGTTTATTTTAGATAATGATATAGATATGACTGGATATAATTTTGTTCCTATAGGAACATATGACAATCCATTTACAGGGGCTTTTAATGGTAATGGATATACAATTTCTAATATTACTATTAATCAAGCATTTGATAGTGATACCAATAGTAATTATGTTGGATTCTTTGGCTATACAAGAGGATTCATTGCTAATTTAACTCTAGATAATGTAAGTATTAATGTTTCTTCAAGTGGGGAAAGTTATTTATATGTTGGAGCTTTAGCTGGTCAGGCAGATGTTAGAGTATATAATGTTCATGTAATCAATTCTTCTATTAATGTAGGGGATATTGTTAGTGGCTCAGTAGGAGGCTTAATTGGCTCTCATGCATCTAATCTAATATATTCAAGTGCTGATACTGATATAACAATTAATTCAAATACAACAATTTCATCAAGCTATATTTTAAATGTTGGAGGATTAGTTGGTGATAAATCATATGGAGATGTTAGGAATTCTTATGCAAGTGGAGATATATCTATTAATTGCGCTAATACAAGAACAGTTTTTGTAGGAGGACTTTTAGGTTATATATATAATAGTGGTTCTAGTTATCCGAATTATGTAAGTAATAGTTATGCAACAGGTAATATAACAACTACAGGTGATTATTACAGTAGAATTGGTGGATTAATAGGTGATACATATATGTATAGCGCGTCTACTATTATTATGAATTCATTTGCAACAGGAGATATTTATACTACCGGAGGAACCATCGGAGGATTAGTTGGAGAAACTTATGTTAAAGTATATAGCAGTTTTGCTATAGGAAATGTTACTAATGAAAGTGGAACAATTTCTAGAATATTTGGTAAAGGTAATAATTATAATCCTTTCAAAATATATGCATATGATGGACAACTTTTAATGCAAGGAGAAAATCCAACGGTTGGAAGTGATTATTATTATGATAATATTGGAATAGCATCAGCTACTCAATTCAATGATTCTAATTATTATATTGAATTCTTAGGTTGGAGCACTCATTTCTTTGATTTTAGTAATTTAGATGTTGAAAATAATAATTTGCCAACATTAAAATAAAAAATGTCCGATAATTCAAAATTATCGGACTTTTTTTACCCTGATTTAATATATAATATTTAATTTTTGTCCTATTTCAAAAGAAAAACAGAAAGTACTAAGTAGTATGTTATTAAAAAGGGGTGAATAAAATGAAAATTAAAACATTATTAGTTATAAGTATGTCAATATTAATATTACTTTTAGGATTTAATCAAATACAAGCATATTCTCCAGACTTTTTGCCTGGAGGTAAAAATTATCTTTCTAGTGATAATTTTCATGTTGAAGGTGATGATTATGAAACAATAAATCCATTTTTAGTTAAATCATATACTGAATATACTTTGACTATTCCAAGGTTATATGAAGATATTCCATGGGATAATATAGTGATAAATTATTATATAGATGGAAGCTGGGTTGATGATTTTATAATTGAACCTAACAATTTTATCTTTTATGATGATGGAGATGATCAATGGTATTACTATACGTTTACAACATATTCAGAAGTAAATTATCTAGGAA
Source organism: uncultured Candidatus Izemoplasmatales bacterium (assembly GCA_964611005.1). Classification (GTDB taxonomy): domain Bacteria; phylum Bacillota_I; class Bacilli_A; order Izemoplasmatales; family Hujiaoplasmataceae; genus 4572-104. The sequence goes on from CAZSZZ010000112.1 coordinate 3,576, forward strand.
TTGAATTTGATAATTTTGGTGATTATTTTACAACGGAAGGGTTTTATGGGTTTCAACTAGAGGAAGGGAATCAATTTACCGGGTATGAAGCTTATATTGAAGGTACTATTATTGATACTACAGCACCTTATTTTCAAAGTTCTGGTTTAGTGATTTCTTATGTAGATTCACCAATTACTGTAAGCGAAATACAATCAGGATTAACCGCTTATGATGAGGTCGATGGAGATTTATCTAGTGAAATAGTTTTAGTTAGTGATGGATACACTTCTAATAATGACACTTTAGGAAGTTATAATGTAGTATTTGAAGTTAGTGATACAAGTGGTAATACAACTCAGATTACTATAAATGTAGAAGTAGTAGATGTTTTAAAACCAGTATTTTCCGATATTGGAACAATACAAGCAGTATATCCAAACACATACACTACTACAGATATATTGAATATGTTATCAGCTAGTGATAATTATGATGGGGATATATCATCACAAATAGTTTTAGTAAATGATAATTACACAGCTAACGCTAGTGTTGTGGGAATATATGAAATGGAATTCTCTGTGACAGATTCTAGTGGTAACGCCGCAAATTATATTCAAGAGATAGAAGTAGTAGATAATGAAGGGCCTATAATTAGTGGTACAACTTCGATAGTTATTGGATATGATTCAATAATTACTCCAGATGATGTAGCTAGTAATTTAGATTTTAATGATAATTATGATGATAAGGAATCTTTAGATTTAGTTTTAGTTAGCGATGATTACACTGAACATTCAAATTTCCTAGGTAATTATACAATGGTTTTTTCAGTTACTGATTCTAGTAATAATGAAACATTGCAAACTGTAAATATACAGGTTGTAGATGAAATAGGTCCGGTTGTATATTTTGATTTATCAGTTGTACAAACTTATACTGACACAGTTATGCAATTACCTGATTTTACTCAATTATTACTTAATAGTAATGAATTAAAAAGAGATGATAATTATTATGTAACAATACGTTACGATTCTTATAGTAAAAATGCAACTGTACCAGGAACTTATCACCTAACATTAGATTATAAAAACGACGCCGAAGAAGTTATAACCAAAAATTTTGAAATTAAAGTAATAGAGAGGCCAATTGATTATATTCAACAAGCTATACCAATTGAAGATAATCAAGAAACATTTTTACAAAAATATAAAGAATATTTAATTGGCGGAAGTTTAAGTTTGTTATTATTAAGTTCCAATGTTATTTGGGTTATATTATTTAAGAAAAAAGGATAAAATATAAAGG
>CAZSZZ010000113.1:0-4837 GCA_964611005.1 uncultured Candidatus Izemoplasmatales bacterium
TTATGAACGAAATGGTAAATTCAATTCAGATGAAATTAAATATCAAGAATCAATATTAGCACTTGAAAAAAATATTAAGAAAATAAATTGCTTAATTACTAAGCTCACTGAAGAAAATATTTCAATGGAAAAAGAAGCTAAAGACCTATTTGAATATGAGATTAATAAAACTAAAAACATTTCTAAGATTCTAGAAGATTATCAATCAAGAATATCTAGAGAAGTTGATAGCATAAATAACTTTGAAGATTCACTAAAAAGCAAGCAGATAAAATATGTTAATAAATACAACTTAAGCTATCAATTTGGAATTATGTATATGCAAGAATATATCGATGAGTATAATAAACTAGTAAAATCTGAACTAGTCAAATATGAGGCTAAAGTTAGAGAAGCTAGAGAATCAGCTGAAAAACTATTCAAAGAAGACTTCATAGCTAAATTAAGAGATTACATTATATCAGCTCAAGATGAAATAAAAAGGATTAATGAAACCCTACAAAATATTCATTTTGGAGATGATACCTATGAATTTATCTTTCCTAAATCAAAAGAATATGGTGAATATTATGATATGGTGTTAAGCGATGAAGCGATAAAAGCTGGTACTGAGATGATGAACTATGACTTTGAGATGAAATATCAAAGACAACTTGAAGAATTGTTTATAAATCTAGCTAGTGATGATATCAATGCACCAGGAGTTATGAATAAGTTTACTGATTATAGAACATATATGGATTACGATATATTAATAACCAACTCACAAGGAGAGAAAATATTATATTCAAAAGTATTCAAAGAGAAATCAGGTGGGGAAACACAAGTTCCGTTCTATGTGGCAACTCTTGCATCATTTGTTCGTTTGTTTGAACAAGCTAAAAGCGGTAGATTGCATGATTCTATAGGACTAATTATCTTTGATGAAGTATTTGATAAAATGGATACTTCAAGGATAAAAGCTATGATGGAATTCATCCGTCAATTACCAGTTCAAATTATTTTAGCTACACCTCCTCAAAAGATGGAAGTGTTGGCTAAATATACAGATACAACAATAGTTACTTTAAGAGATGGAAGAAATGCCAGAGCTTATGAAGCTATAAAAGAAATGAAATAAAATTTCAATAAAAAGTAATGTTATAAAAGTTGATACGATACCTCCGAAGTAGACTCTATAAAAAAGAAAGCAATCTTTTAAGAATTAAAGATTGTGAGTAAAAGATTATAGTAAGACACTTTGGAGGTATTTTTATATAAAAGACATAGATGATTTAACATTTGGCAAATTTATATCTTAACGAGATTAATAGCTCCGGGATTAAAAATCTTACATTTAAAACAATTTTTGCTCTTGCTAATGACATCCAAGCATGTTTTTCAATCTTCAATCAATAGGAAATGATTAATTTTTATATTATCGAGTAGTTTGAGTGCAGAGATATAAAAACGATTATGATTTTCTAATACATTATCTAATTATGTCTTTTCTTTTAAATACGCTTATTATTCCCCTATATATCTAGATTTGATATATATCTACCAACAATTTTCTCCAAATGTTAGAAAAAAAGAGAAGCTAATAATTTCGCTTCACTAAAATAACTTATCTTACTTATTCACATGGATTCACACGAAGCTAAAGTAACTCCTCTATAATGTGGAATCAAATGTATATGCAAATGATTAATTGTTTGACCTATAGTTTTTCTATTATTAATATCTAAATTATATCCATTTAGATTATACATTTGATCTGGTGCTATTTTATTTCAGTAATTGCTAAGAAAGTATTCTCTAATTCAATTCTATTTAATAGGATATATCTTTTAGGTATCATATGACAATCTTATTTTCAAAAGAGATATAGATTGTTCACAACAAAAAAGCTGTTTTCATAGATAGTTTCTGTTTAATATTTAAATTTATAACTAAATATTATTTAATAACCAGTATTTCAATTCATAAAGCAGTAAAGAAAGCTAGAATAATATATTAATTAGAATATTATTCATTTTCTCTTAATAAAAATCCTACATAAATCGCAATTAAAATAACATTACCTAAAGTGATTCCTATTAGTGACATCGAGAGAATTGATGGAATAATAAAAAATGTTCACCAGCTTGAAAAAAACAAGTTGAATTCTATCAAATTAAAGGCATTAAACAACAATAAAAATCCTAATGATAAAAGTATATATTCTAATAAAAATCTGTACTTTATATTATTATTCTCTTTTAAGTATTTCAAATATTTCTAAAAGATTATTTATTCGATAATCTGCTAATTCACTCTGTTTTGCATCGCCAATAGCAATCGCCATCATATTACCCGCTTTAGCAGCTTTTATTCCAGCTAAAGCATCTTCAATTACAACACACTCCACTGTTTTTAATTCCAACCGTTTAGCAGCTAATAAAAAAACTTCTGGATTTGGTTTAGAATGAGTGATATCTGTTCCATCTACGATTGCATCGAAAGAATCAATTAACTCTATTTGTTTAAGGATTCTTTTGGCATTTTTACTTGAAGAACCAATTGCCATTTTCATATTAATTTCTTGTAATTTCATATATAATTCATTAAAACCATCTAAAATGTTGTATTTTGTAAGCTTTTTCAAGGATTCCTTATAAATATTATTCTTAAATTTAAGCATTTCATCAATTTCTAGTTTTGAATATTTTTTATGACCTTTTTCTAAAATGATTTCCAAAGATTCACGTCGAGAAATCCCTCTTAATTTATTGTTGATGATTCGATCAAAATATATTCCTTCTCGATTTGCTAATTGTTTCCATGCTTTATAATGAAAATCATCCGTGGAAACTATGACCCCATCTAAATCAAAAATAACTCCCTTAATTTTCTTCATATTCGAATTCGCTCCATTTTATATTCACACTATTTTTTTCACTTTAGCATAAATTATATTGTCAACCATTTTTATTGTGAATTCTTTTTCTGTATCCATTTCAATATCTCCTGTAAATAAATATCTTTCATAATCAATAATTCCATATAATACTAATGGATTATTATTTTCATTTGATTCATTAAGATTAGCACTGATTACATACATTGAAACGAGATTGTTCATAAGTGAATTGTTGTTTTATTTTAAAAATTTCATAAACTAAATCAATATCTAAAGAATTGTTAACATATATTTTATTGTATTAAATTCATTTTTAATATCTAATAATTCTCAATAGTAATCCATATGTCAATGTGAGATTAGTATAATATCAATTTTTCTTATATTATAGTTTTTAAATATATATAATAATCTAGATGATTTGTATTATCTTCTCTAAAATCAAGTGATTTTTTCTAATAGAATCAAATGCTGAACTAGGAATATGCTTTAATAACTAAATGTTTTCTTTTGTTTGATTAAGAACAAAAATGAAATCTTTATCTAATGTGCCTTGAATTCCGATTTTTATAATTAAAACTTCATTTATATTTTTTTGTTTTTTTCTTCCTGAATAATTCCATAAGCACTTGCATTAATAAGTGATATTGGCCCACCAAATTTTCCATATAATAGAATTTACTTTAATATTACCGTATAATTTCACAACCATATTTAAATATATTATCATATTTCAATTGAGAATATGTGTTTTTTTTCAATAAATACATTTTTTTATGATAAAATAATAATAGAAATAAGGATTATGGTGAAATGTATGTCAAATATCAAAGATGTCGCTAAGTTAGCTGGGTGTGGTATTGCAACAGTATCCAGAGTTATTAATAAATCTGGATATGTGAAAAAAGAAACTAGAGAAAAAGTAGAAAAAGTAATTATTGAATTGGGATATCAACCAAATGAAATTGCTAGAAGTATGACACGACAGAAGAATAACTTAGTAGCTTTTATTTTACCAAACTCAAAACACATATTCTTTGGAGAACTTCTCTATTACGTTGAAGAGGAGTTATTTAATTATGGTTATAAACTCATGCTTTGCAATTCAAGTGAAAAAATAGAAAAAGAAATTGTATATTTAGATATGTTAAAAAATAACCGTGTAGATGCGGTCATTCTTCTTACAAATAATGATGTAGAGCAATATTTAAATAAAAATCTTCCGATTGTATCATTTGATCGCTATTTTGAAAATGTTCCTTATGTAGCAAGCGATAATTATCACGGTGGTGTATTAGCTGCGAAGCGTTTAATTTCACATGGGTGTAAGAATATCATGTTTATTGGTGATGATGCACAAGGAGAGCATACGCAAGTAAAAACTGATGTATCAAAGCGACGGTTGGGATTTATCAACACTTTAAAAGATAATAATATTAAGAATATAATCAGCTTAGAATATCCACTTCAAAATTATTTTGTATCGGAAGAACAATTTTCAAATCTATTGAAACCATATACAGGTGTAGATGGAGTTTTTTGTATATCAGATGCAGTTGCATATACAGTAATAAAAGTCTTTCAATCAAAAGGGATAAGAGTCCCTGAAGACGTTAAAGTAATAGGTTTTGACGGTGGTAGATCATTTAATAATCTCGGTATGAAAATAACTTCTATTAATCAAAATTCAAAAAAAATAGCTATTGCTATATGCAAATTATTACTTGGTTTTGATATACATAACCGAAACAAAAGTATTATTATTCCTGTTGAAATTGCAGAAGGTGATACCGCGTAATTGGTTTTACTTTACCAACTAACATTCTATAAATAATTTTTTTTTTGCAATTGACAGCGTTTACATAAAATGTTATAATCAAATATAATCTAATTAGAAAAATACTTTATATTTTTTAGGAAGATATGGAAAGGTTTCCATATGCATATATTAATCAC
>CAZSZZ010000114.1:0-4722 GCA_964611005.1 uncultured Candidatus Izemoplasmatales bacterium
CCATGCATCTCTATGCATCCAATATCCAAAACAATCTTGAGCCCATTCTACATCCCCAAATACATCTTTCCATAATTTTTTTGCTTTTTCTTCAGTTACCATTTTCTCTTCTCCTTCATTATAAAAATTCATTCCTACAATATTACTACTCCGTATTTCTAATTTTCCAGTCAAACATTTCATTTGATGTTACGTGTTCTATACCAACCACATAGTATTCTTTTACACAAAATTTTAAAATAGCTCTATCTACTTTAGTTTAATCAACAGTTAATTTTATCCTTTGATTCTCAACGATGCATTTTGCATATTACATTCATAATGTGCATATAATATATTGCTGCTCTGAGTTTTAGATTCACTGAATACAGACCAGATCTAAAACCATTTCCATTATACTAAGTTTACTACTCAAACTTTAACGAATCAACTATCTTCATTTTAGAAGCAATATATGCAGGAATTATAGAAGAAACTATACATACTAATTGAATAACTACGAAGCATAACAAAACTGTTTTACCTTTAATGATTAATGGTATTGTGAAGGAGACATCTCTAAAGGAAACTATATTAAGCAAAATTAAACATACTAATATAGAAATAAGGAAAGATAGTAAAAAAGAAATTAAGCCGTACATACTTCCTTCCAAAAATATTTCTATTAGAATGTTACTCTTTTTTGCTCCTACTGCTTGTTTTATGCCTATTTCTACAAACCGTTCCTTTATCGAAAAAATCATTGCTTCCACAATTATTGCCGATGCTATCATCAAAATTATCCCCACAATTATTATTATCACTTGCTTAACATCACTTAAGGTCTCTGACAACTCAATAACTATCGAATTATATGAATTGTAGTCATCTAAAGATTGATAAACTCCTCTATTAATAATAATTTGCATTGCTTCAGCCTCAGACTTCTCAACATCATCAATATTATAAAAAAGGTAAGTTGTGTCAGTGAAAGTTGAATCAACTAGGTTAAGTGAGATAGGAATATAAAAAAAAGTATTATAAATTAGTGAGTCATTCTCTTCTAATTCTTCTGAAAAATTAAACTTATCTATAAATGAATTTTCATATACTCCTACAACTTCTAGTGTAGCAAAATCTACAATAGTATATAATGAATAGCCATTCTGAAACTGCTCTCCCATTATAGGTATACTGATTTCCTTACCTAATCCATTGCCAGAAAAAAGCAATTGCTCAGTAATTTCATCAATGACAATAACATCTTTTTTTTCTAAGATATCTTCCTCTGTAATCCCCCTCCCTTTAATCAAACTTGATGGAACAACATAATCACTTGATAAAACCAATCTTGCATCAAAATTGTTTACTCTGGTTATATTAAATGAGAGTTGAATCTCAGTTTCGTTAATCATGAATGGCCACTTTAAAGAACCAGTCATCTCGGTTTTATATATATATAAGTTGCTGCCTAAAGAATCTATCAACTTACTCATTGTTTCATCATCAACTTGATTATCAAACTTGTATTCTATTAAATTAGCTTCGTTATAATATGAATATTTTTCGAACTGATGAAAATAATATGAGTCTAATAATGCATAGCTAGTAAAAAGTATAGTGCCAGCAATGAAAACACTTATTATTGAAAGAAATAGTCTAATTTTATTCTGCGTAAACTGACTCAGGTAAAAACTTATAGAAAACTTTAACTTATCTTGCACAATTTTCCTCCCAAAAGCATATATCTTTTTTCGCATGAATCTATAACATAATCATCATGACTTACAATGATTACGATCCTACCTTGTTTCTTTAAATCTTTTAGAATACTAATAACTCGATTTCTGTTTACCTTATCTAGATTACCTGTTGGTTCATCTGCAATAATTATTGAAGGATTATTAATCAATGCTCGTGCAATTGCAACACGTTGTTTTTCTCCTCCACTAAGATTTTTAACTTTCTTTTTTTCAAGTGATACTAAGCCTAGCTTCGAAATCATGTCATGATAATAACTAATATCCAATTTATTTTTGTTGTACAACTTAGGCATTAATATGTTTTGCTTAACACTCATTTCATCTAAAAGGTTATACATCTGGAAAATAAAGCCAATTTCATTACTTCTAAGCTCACATTGTTCATCGTGAGATATTGACTTAACATCAATTGAATTGATTATCATCTCACCTTCAAATGAAGTGTCTATTAATCCTATCAAATTAATCAAAGTGCTTTTTCCTGAACCACTTTTTCCTTTAATTCCAACTAAATCGCCTGAACTTGCTCTAAAATGCAAATTATCTAAAACTAATTGATTTCCATAATTCTTAATAATATCATTAGCTAAAATTACTAACTCACCAATAGATTTTCGCATAAAGCTCATCCTTTTGTTCTTCAATATTATCAAAATCAATAATAGAAACTATATCGTTTTGTTTTATGACATCAACATAAATTTTAGTGTACTCACTTTCATCTTCAAACTCACTATTATTTTTCATATGTATATAATATCCATTATTATCTTCGGAAAGAAAGTCATTAAGAATATAATAAACGTCATTTATTACTTCTCGTTCATATGAGACAATTACTTCAGTTCCAGGAAGTAACTTCAAAGAGTTTTCAAGTTTGGTCGCAAGTAAATCATTAGTTACATTAAAACCAATCTCGTGTATCTCACTAGATGAGCTATTTTCATTATAAGTAACAATAACTGGTGTTCTTAAAGAAACTATATTTCTATCAACATTTGGGATGTTAGATAAAACATATAGTTTACTATAATCTATATATGTAACTATTATATTCTGATTTATTTCTGAAACATTTACAACTCTCCCTTCACAATCAATAGTTCTATTTGTTCCATCGGTCCGAAGAATTATATCTGATTCTGAAAAATCACTATTTACATCAATGTTTATCATATACTCATCAATATACGAAAACGCAATATCAATAATATAATCTTCACCTACTACTATACCAGTTGTTGTATACTGATCAGTAAAGTCGCCGTAATTTATATGAAAGCTAACTACATTACTAGGTTCAGAATCTATAAGGACTAAGTCATATGAGTCCATTTTTAAATTTGTATTCAACAAAATAACAAGAGAAGTCAGTAAGCACAAAATGATTACTGACAGTATTATTACGGTTTTCTTCATAATCAAGCCTCTATCTTATCAATATAGTTTCTATTAATAATATCAATTTGAGATTTAAAAGAGGAAAAACCACTTAATACTTTCTCATTCCCATCACATTCATAACTTATTACAATATCAAACTCATATGCAATACTAGATGTTTCTTCTATTTCTTCTATAGATAAGTTTATGCTTAATTCTGAATCTTTCTGATATTCATCTAAGTATACTTCATGATTTAGCATAACGAAATTATTAGTCAACGATATCCCCTTTATTGTACAGTCAGATTGAAAAACTAAATCTATATTAACCGAATTGAAATTAGGGTAATATATTCCTTGACCAGATATTAAAACTTCATCAGTGTCATACTCACAAAATTGTCCCAAAATATTAATAACTCCAAACTCATATGAATATCTTGCGCCATTTAAAGATAAAGAAAACTCATCAATTGTTAAAGTTTCATCCAAATATGTTTCATAATAATCAGTAAGCACACTAAACTCAACTGCATAACTGAAATAGTCATTATACTCCTCAATAAATATAACATCTATATCATATGATATATCTAGGGTTGAGTGAATTCCTTCTACTCTATATTCGTTTATTTCAAAATTAGTGATTAACGGTATATTGAAAATTACACTTTCACCATATCTGCGTAAAATAGTAGATTTATATATATTCTTTGATATTATTCTATCCTGATTTGAATTACATCCAATTAAGAAGCAAGATGCAAGAAAAATCATTATTGCTATTAATACTTTTTTCATATTTACCTCTCTTTCTAATACATTCATTATAACATGTAACAATAACTAAACTTAGAATTTAGAAGTTTTGGGGGAAGATGTTTACTTAATTAACTTGATGCGTTGTATATGCACAATAAAAATATGGATAATTAGCACGGTATAAGAATGTATATCCTGTATCTTCATATACAGGTGTACCACTCTCTATATCATATGTCATAACTTTATATTTATCCATATTCATCCTCGCTTCAAAGGTATAATATCCTTCAGGACTGTATCCAGCTACAAGATGAACCTTTTGGCTTGTAGATATATAACTAGTAACTGTTTTCTCGTATGAGTGTGATATCTCCATTTGCGCCACTGCTTTAGCTGCATATATTGGGATTTCTAGACCTAAAGTTTGAGAAAATTCCCATGACTCTGTTTCTGAGACAGATGTCCCTACTTCCATAGCAATCCAGATATCAGGAGAGTATTGACCACCATCCCAATAATGACTTTGAGTCATATACTTCATTGTAGCAATTGTATAATAAGATGTATCAGATCTGTAATAATCAGCCTTCCAATCATTTTCCCATAACCACCATCCTGTTTCATAATAAACTGTTCCCTCATAGACATTGGTTGCTGCTTATACTTTTGTTAAATTTAGTGAAAAAAATGTAGTGAGAACTAAAAATATAAATATAACAAGTTTTTTCATTTGTTCCTCCTTCTGTTTTTCTTCCCCCAACACTAACTTAAGAAAGTATTCACTCCCATAAGTATTTAAGATCATAATCAATATTTACATAAATTATAAT
>CAZSZZ010000115.1:0-4684 GCA_964611005.1 uncultured Candidatus Izemoplasmatales bacterium
CTACAATTTAATAGAATTAAAAGTGAAAAGAAATAATATAAAACAATAAGATGGTCGTTCTAAAAAAGAACAACCATCTTATGTTTCATATTTAATTTAATATTTAGTCTTTTTTTTAAATTGTCCTTGATAAAGGGTACACATCAGAAATAACAACTTAATTCTTTTTCTTGGATACCCCTATCCTTGACATTGAACCTTTAATTAAAAAACTAATTATTCATAAATGCTGAAATCAATATTGCTAAAGGTTTCACTATTTTTATCTTTATATCCTGTAGCAAAAATAATATCATAAGTCTTTTGTGGATCATCAATAGTTAAGACATCAATTGGTGAATAAGCTGTTTTAGCTCCATCAATTTCAGGTCCACCAGTTAATCCATCTAATCCGTCTTTTCCATCTATGATGTTTTTAGCAATAGCAATAGAATCTTTAACTAATTTAGAAACATCTTTAAATACTGTCATAGTTTGAGTTCCTTTACCCTTTATTGGATCTCCCATCAAACTTGCCAATGTGATATCAGCAGCATCTTGCCCAGTTGTATAATAATGAGCATAAGGATGAGTTAATTTAGCAAATTCTTGACGAATTGCAGTTGAAGTATCGTCATTTGGTGCTAATACATAAACATCTTGTTCAGATTTATCAGCATCACCGATTTGAGCTACAACAGCCTGAGCCTTTATAGCTGCAGTACCACTATTCCAATCAGTATCAACTGGTAACATAGCAGCTTGTAATGCATCTTTAGCTGCATCATCAAATGTAGCTTCTGTATAATGTGATAAACCACTAAAAGTATCTTCAATATTTATAATATTAAATATATCTAATACAGGTTGTAATTCTTCCATTGCTCCACCAAAGAAATATGTAGCATTTGGCCAGTCAGCAACACGTCCTGCAAAAATAGCTAAATCGCATTTATTATCTACAGAACATCCATTAGCTTGAGCTTCTGTTTTTAAATGTTCACCCATTGCTTTTCCAACATTCCAACTATTGAAAGTTGTATAATAATCTGCATGATCATTGGCTGATTTTGCCATACGATCATGGGCAATTAGTATTACTCCAGATTCATGAGCAGCTTGAACAGCTCCAGCTCCAGAACCTTCTGCAGTTAAAATAATAACTTCCGCACCATTTGCAATCAATGCTTCGACGTTTTGTACTTCCTTAGATTCATCACCTTCTGAGAATAAAATATCGTATTCGTAGCCTTCACCTAAGGCTGCTAATCCGGTTTCGAAGAAAGCACCATCTTGATTGGCCCATCTTTCTTCTGATGCATCTGGCAATACTACTCCAATTTTTATTGTATTTGATCCACCACAAGCTGATAATGATACAACAAAAATCATAAGCAACAATAAACTAATAATTTTTTTCATTTGTTTTCTCCTTCTCTCCTATTTTTATTATTAAGCACTTTAAGTGCCATTAACACATATTATTTTATAATAAAATCCTCTTCTCTTGCAATTCTAATCTTATCTTTTATCTTATTAAAAACACCCTGTGCATTTGTTAATTTATATTCATATTCAAGAATATTTTCAGCATTTTCTTTCTTTGCCTTTGCTAAAGCTGCTTTAGCATCAATATAATTCATTTTAGCTGTTTTATAATCATTTCGATATTTTTCTTTTGCATAATGAATTCCGACTAAATCAATTGGCCTAACATTTCGAGTAAATATATCAAATATAACAGCCAATAATAATACACCACCTAAGATTATTGGTTCAATATTTGCGTTTACTCCAGCAAGGGCCATACCATTTTTAAGTGACATAATTACAACAGATCCAATAACAGCATTTACTACCTTTCCTATTCCTCCATTCGCGCTAGCGCCACCAATGAAAGCAGCGGCGATTGCGTACAATTCCCAGAAAGGACCATGGTTAGGTGAAGTATTTTGTAATCTCGAAGCATACATTACTCCACTAAATAACGCCATAACTCCCATAGAAATAAAAACAATTACTATTATTCTTTCAACATTAATACCTGACAATTCAGCTGCATCAGGATTTCCTCCAACAGCATAAATTCTTCTGCCTAGGGTTGTATTAGTTGTCATCCAATGATAGAATGCTACAACAAATGCTGTAATTAATAACAAATATGATATACCACGATTTGTCGCAAAAGCCCAAACTAAATATGATATTATTGCAGTCATAAATACTAATTTTGTAACAAATAATTCTATTTTTTCGTTAGGGATTCCTAATTTTTTGTGTTTTTTTCTTGTAAGAATACCAAAAATAATAATAGCGAATAGTATTAAAACACCTAAAATTAATGTAATCATATCTATTCCACCGACTTTTAATGTAGGCAAATATCCAACACCAATTTTTTGAAAAAATGCATGTGTAGTTGGAATTGTTCGATTATTCGTTCGAATCATCAATAAGCCTTTAAAAATAAACATACCAGCTAGTGTAACAACAAACGAAGGTACTTTAATTTTAGCAATAAACAATCCCTTAATAATTCCAACAACAACTGTGATTATTAATGCTAATAATAAAGCTACTAGTAGTGGAACACCGTTATTTTCAACCGCAACAACTACATAAGCACCTAAAAAAGCTCCAATATAACCAACAGATAAATCAATTTGTCTAGTAACAATTACTAAAGTCATTCCAACTGCTAAAACTGCAACGTAAGCAGTTTGATTTAATAAATTAGTGAAATTAATAGGTCCTAAAAATACTCCTCCAGTCATAATTGAAAATATAATGAAAATGACAAGAAGTGCTATATACATACCATAATCTCGAATATTTGTTTTAAACATAGAGATTAATGTCAAAAAATACTTTTGTATTGTCCAAATAAAATTATTCTTCTGTTCCATTTTTTCCCCCTACGCGATTGTAGCGCTTTTCATGATTTTTTCTGGAGTTGCCTCATCAATAGTAAACTCTGCAGTTTGTACTCCTTCAGCTATTACATATATTCTATCGCATATGCCTAAAATTTCTGGTAATTCAGATGATATAATTAAAATACTCATTCCTTTAGCAACTAAATCATTGATAATTGTATAGATTTCATATTTTGCACCAACATCAATTCCTCTTGTTGGTTCATCTAAAATTAAAATTTCTGGTTCAGCAAATAGCCATTTACCAACTTGTACTTTCTGTTGATTTCCACCACTTAAATTTTTTACTTTTTGCAAAATTGATGGTGTTTTAATATCCATTTCTTTGACATATTTCTCTGCGAATTTATTTTGTTTGAAAAAGTTCAAAATACCAAATTTACTAATTTTCTGTAATCTTGATATTGTAATATTCTGTGCTAATGTTTCAGTTAAAATTAATCCATTTGTCTTTCTATCTTCAGATACATACGCAATCCCTGCATTAATAGCATCTTGAGGATGATTTAAATAAACCGCCTTACCTTTAACTATAATCTTTCCATTCACTCTATATTTTTTCGGATTACCAAAAATACTAAGTGCAAGCTCTGTTCGTCCAGCTCCCATTAAACCAGAAATTCCAACAACTTCTCCTTTATGAAGTTTTATATTAGAATCAGATACTATATATCGATTTAAATTATTATCAAATGAATTTAAATGGACTGTTTCAAGTACAAGTTTTCCACCTTTATACTTAGGACGTTTTGGAAATATATCTGGAATATCTCTACCAACCATGTTTCTAATAATTTCTTTTTCATTGATTAAATCTCGAGTCATTCTTGTAATTGTTTTTCCATCACGTAATATAGTAAGAGAATCGGCGATTGCATCAACTTCTTTCAATTTATGAGAAATCATAATCGAAGTAATACCTTCTTTTTTTAACTGAACTAAAAGATTCAATAAAGTTCTACTATCATCTTCATTTAGAGCAGCTGTAGGTTCGTCTAAAATCAATAATTTAACATTTTGACTTAGTGCTTTGGCAATTTCAATAAGTTGTTGTTTTCCAACCCCAAGAGAACCAACCAAACTATAAATATCAATATTAAGCCCAACCATATCTAGATATTTTTTTGCTAAACGTTTAGTTTCATCCCAATTAACAATATTTCTTTTTTTCTCAATTTCGTGACCAACAAATACATTTTCATAAACAGTTAAATTAGGAAACAAAGCTAATTCTTGATTGATTATTACTATACCTTCAGCAACAGAGTCTTTTATTCCACGAAAGTGTCTTATTTTACCGTCGAAAAATATATCACCATCATAGCTCCCACTCGGATAAATTCCGCTTAATACTTTCATCAAAGTTGATTTTCCAGCTCCATTTTCGCCTACAATAAAATGAATTTCACCTTTTTCAACAAAAATATTTACATCATCCAGCGCTCTAACACCTGGAAATGTTTTCGTAATTGATTTCATTACTAAAATATTATCTGGCATTTTTCAACTCCTCTTTTACTTATTTTTATGTATATATCAGATTATAAAATTGTATATATAAAGAAAAAACTTATGTATTTATTTTATCATTTGTATAAAACTTTGTAAAGATGTTAAGCATAATTACAAACAATAATATATGTGAAAAACAATATCTTTATATATCTAATCTAGTTTTATTAAATAACGGCTTGATTATTGGGTAAATATTATCAAAATATTTATATTTTCTATCATATAATTTTACTAAATCTAAAATAGGTTTATAC
>CAZSZZ010000116.1:0-4583 GCA_964611005.1 uncultured Candidatus Izemoplasmatales bacterium
TGAAGTCCTAGTGTTATAATTAAGTTAAGATGTAACCAGAAAAATCTGCTTATTCTCCTTGCACATTTAGATGCTCATTAAGCGTGCAAGCCTGCTTGATTGACTTATCTGCTAACCGGTTGTTGTTACCCGTTAGATCTAACTCAACTTTATAGCTAACGGTGTTGGCTACAGTTGCCTTTCAAGGCTAGGACTTCTAACCTATCTAATTTTCCTTGAAAGAAGGTGTTACTTTGAATCATACTTTATTTGTCGGTATTGATATTGCTAAACTCACTAATCACGTCTTTGCTCTAAACTTAGAACGTGATAAATTATTGTCTATCAATATTCCTAATACTCGGGATGATGCGAATCAAATTGAAACACACTTACTTAAGTTGCTCGAAAAACATAATCTTACTAAAATGATTATTATTTTAGAATCTACTGGTGTCTACTCTGCTCATATTGCATCTTATTTATCTTCCTCAAAACCCTTAAGTCTTTTTAATACAAAAGTCTATATCATTAATCCTAAAATCTCTAAGAATTATCGTAAGAGTTTTGCGGATATGGATAAGACCAATCCTAAAGATGCTTTTATTCTCGCTGATATTGCTAAAGTCGGTAGATGTGATGAACTCACGCCTTTTAAAGGCAGCCAACAGCTAGTTTTAGAAAGACTCACTAGACATAAAAATTATCTAACGAGAAGGTTTATGCCCTAAATAACATCTTTTTAAAGTTTTCTAACTTTGAAACTTTATTCTCTAATAACTTCGGAAAAACAGCCGTTAATCTTTTATTTGAATACAAATCTATCGATGATATTAGTAATTCTTCTTTAGAGACTTAGCCGACTTTGTTAGTAAATCTAGTCATAATCGTTTCGATAATTCTATTGATATTGCCACTAAAATTCAAAAGGCGGCTCGTACTTCTTATCGTTTAGATAAAATTGCTTATGATCCTATCAATTTTTCTCTTGCTTCTTCTATTAACGTTATCAGATGTTATCAAGATGAACTCAAATCTATTGATAAAGCTATTCTTTTTCAAGTTGCTGTCCTGAATCATAATCACTTCCAAATTCTAACTTCTATCCCTGGTATCAACCTTGTTTACGCTGCTGGTATACTTGCTGAAATTGCTGATATTAATCAATTTGCTTTTCATTCCGCTTTAGCCAAATACGCTGGTATCACTTGGCGTAAAAATCAGTCTGGTAATTATACTGCCGATGATACTTATTCGTCTTATCTTTGGTTTGTTGGGTACCAATAGACTCTATAAATAAAATCTGAATACGTTCAACTTTCTATCATTCCTTTTTTAATTATGCCCTAATTATAAGATTTTAATCTTTTTTTTCTGTTTTTTTTTATTTTTACCTCTTGACATCTTTACCGGTTGCTTAATAAGCTTTTTTATTTTATGGTCAATAAATTATAATTGTTATATAAATATATAACATAATACAATGCTCAGTATATTATTTAATATTTTTTTTAATAGTAATAGAATAATAGATTATCAAGATAATAGAGACAAAAATACAAATAAATTTAAATAGAGTGATAACTCCAGAAATAGTCATTAATATATTGGGCAATACATGTGAAAGACTGATATCAATTATTATATTTTCAATTATATCAAAAACCATAGCAAATAGAGGAATTATAATGAATTTAGATTTTCTTCTACCAACATAAATTAATAATAATCTTAAAAAAGGATAAAAGAATATTATAAATATATAATCTATCAAATGTAACGAAAAATATGTTTTAATCATTTCATTTGATAGAGAAGATATTAAATTGCTCATGTCTTGACTTGTATAAAATATTTTTTTATCCAACATCATATTTGAATTAAATCCTGTATTTTCTAATAAGCCAAAAGCATTTGAACTCATTGTTATAAAAAGCAATATGCTTATAACAAAGAGAAAGATAATGTGTTTGAGTTTAGGTTTTTTTAACATAAATATATTGTTCCTTCTTTATTAGATATTTTATAAAAAATCCAAAAAAATCATATCCTTTTCATCTAGATGAAAATTTAATTGTAAATTCTCTTTCATATAATTTTCATGAACAGCCTTAGGTATAACTCCAACTCCTTTTTGAATTAAGTATCTTAAACAAATCTGAGATGAGGAAACATGATATTTGTCAGCCATTTTTCTTACATATTTATTTTTTAATAAATGCCCCTTGTCTAAAGGCGAATACGCTACGATAAAGATATCATTTTTCTTACAATACTCAATTACTTCTGATTGATTTAATCCTATAGAATATCTTATTTGGTTAACCATCGGTATTATACTATTGTTTTCAATAATAGTTTTAATATCTTTTACCATAAAATTGGAGATACCGATAGCTTTTATTTTATTTTTTAAATACAGTTCTTCCATAGCTCTATATACAGCGTTATTTCCTTCATTACAGTCATTTCCCGACTTATTCCAAGACCAAGGTGTATGAATTAAATATAGGTCTATATATTCTAAATCCAAATCCTTAAGCGATTTATCAAAAGCTATTTTTGTCTCTTCATAGGTCTTAACTTCAGGTGATAGTTTCGTTGTCACAAATATATCTTTGCGTGGAATTTTTGAATCTTTTATCGCTTTACCAATACTCTTTTCATTACCATAAATTGCAGCTGTATCAATATGTCTATATCCATTTTTTAAAGCTAATAATGTAGATTTATAAGCTTCGTCTCCTTCTTTGATTTGCCATGTACCAAAGCCAATCATAGGGATTTCAATTCCGTTATTCAATTTAAATAAATCGTTAAATACTTTCATAATTTATCTTCCTTTATTAAATATTTTTATTCGAAAAGATGTTTCACATTTGATAGATAGATCTTTTTGAATTGATACTTCTTATTTTCTTGTAATTCAGATATGTAATTATATATTCTCAATAATTTACCTTTTTTAAGATCAGAATATTTATCTATCATCTTAATATATACACTGAACCATAATTGGTAGTCTTCAAATTTGCCATAGGATTTTATGCTTTTATTTTTAATATTCCAAGGTTTTAGTCCTGCATAATGTATTCCATTTAATATATCTATATATGGATAGCCATTAAAAGAAGAATATCTCAAATCAATATTAGTCCATTTTCCACTTAACTTTAAAGTAATATATTGCATTTCCGGCCAATTATACTGCGATATCTGTTTTTGCATATCCGGCTTTCTAACATCTTGAAGAATTGAATCATATAGTTTTTTACTAGGATGAAACAACATCAAAGATGCATTGACTCCCATGTTTTCTTTATCTATTTTTATTCTGTCTGTAATTTCTTTAGGTATTTTTATTCCATGAGGAATATCTTTATAAATTTTATGCCATATCCAGGTTCCATCGATATAAGAAGAATCAGGTATAATATATTTATTGTCAATGTATTCCATACAATATTCTTTTTTCTCATTAATTATTCCTGCTGGAGGATCTAATTCAAACAAAGAATCAAAATTGTTTAGCGGTAAAAGATCGCAATCAGCTATTATTATCTTATTATATTTTGGCCCTAAATCACCATCTTCCCCCAATCTAAATGCGTTAAATCTAGAGAACAAAAATGGTCTATCTTGTCTTTCTTGTCTTCTTTCATGAGTTACATATAGTTCGTTTAAAACAATAACTTCATCATATAGAATCCTTAAACTCTTTATTGCTATATTGGATATATTATCGGAAACAATACATACCAAATCATATTTAGTATTTTGTTTTTTCAAAGCATAGGCAAATACTAATGCTCCAGGTAAATAAGAATCATTGCGAATTATAAATGTTACATAAGCATTTTTCTTCATATATTCATTCCTTATTTTTAATAAACAAAAACCTCAATTCAAGATATATTTGAACTGAGGTTTTATTTTTTTATAATTTAAACAAATCTTTATTCTTCAGTTTTTTCTTTATCAACCTCTACATCAGTAATATCTACTTCTTCAGCTGTTTCTGTTTCTTCAACATAAGTAACTTCGGTTACGCTTATAAGAATCTTATCTTCATCATCGTGTATAATTAAATAATCAGGTAATTTTAAATTCTTTACTTGTAATGAATCTCCTGCTTTCATATTTGATACATCGACATCAATACTAGCTAATCCTTTACCAATTGGGTATTCAACATCAATTGAATCAGATACAACTTGAACGATTGTATTAGATTTTTCAATTGCTTCTCTACCTATGATATTTAATGGTAAACTAGCTTTAATAGTATCTCCTTCTATTACTTTTTGTAATTTTACATTTAACGGAAAGCTTCTTTTTATAATATCAAATTGAACTTCTTTAATATATACTGTGTGTGATTCCTTTCCTAAATTAATTTTAAAAGTTTTTGTATAACCATATTTTTTAATTAATTCATGTAAATCTGTCTCATTAATTTGAATAGATATTGGAGAAATTGATTTTCCATATAAGACTCCTGGCACTTTATTCATATCTCTTACTAATCTTAATGAATCTCTGCGTTTTTCTATTTTCATGATTTATTTCCTCCTTATTTATTAGTCATTAATATATTATAACAT
>CAZSZZ010000117.1:0-4502 GCA_964611005.1 uncultured Candidatus Izemoplasmatales bacterium
TCTTAATTCTAATTAGTCTTTTTTATCTATTTATTTCATATAGGTATTATAACAGACTATTCTTTTTTTCTTGTCAATCTTTGCTGAATAATTTAAGGAAGCGTTTTTATGCTAATATACATAAATATAACGGATAAACTTCAAGCTAATGGAGTAGTGTATTATTTCACTCATTTAATATAAATTTCCTAAGCTGAAATTAAATTTGTTTTTGTTATATAATATTGATAAAGGTGGTATTATGAATAATAAGTCGAATTTAAAAATAGAATTAAAAAAATCTATCGAATTAAGAATGATTATTATTGTTTTGATTTTAAAAAACCAATAAATTTCAGTTTTATTGAAGGACAACATACCATATTTGGACTAATAGATAAGGATATTAAAGGTTGTAATCAAAGGGCTTTCAGTATTGCATCTACCAATGAAGAACCATTTATTCGTTTTAGTATAAAAATTATAGATTCACCGAGTGATTATAAAAGTATTTTGCTACAGATGTCAATTGGAGAACAATTGTTTTAGAAGAAGATTATGATGGAATATTTAACGCTGTTATCCTTTTAAGTATGAACTTGAAAAATTATCAGGATTAGATATTATTTGCACTGCTGATGTAGAACCGACTAAAAAGGTAATTATTGAAAATGTTAATAAATACAAAAATAAGGCATATAATTATATGTCATGAAGTCCAGAATTTGTATAAGGTATTACAGATTTGCTTAACTCAAATTGTATTGTTAATACTCAAATAAAGTTTGATGTCTTTGCTGGATATTAAAGAAAAAAGTAGTAATATAAATTTTTAAGCATAATTAAGCTTGAAAACATTAATTTATTTTCAAGTTTTTTGTAGTGTAGTAATTAAACCTCAAAAAAAATCCAAATGACATCCATGCCATAAGGATTTTGGTAATTATAAAATTTTTAATTTATAGAATAGTTTCAAATTAATAATCTATAAATATAAATATCATTGGAATATTTTCTAATATGAAGAAATCTATTTAATTTCATTTAAACAAAACAATAACATCAATTATTTTTGATAATATTAATAAAGTATTACCGTGAAATTATTAGAAGCTTTAATTTCTTATTTATACTACAAGCTATCTTAACTGATTTATCATTGATTGGGTGTTTCGTAACTTTATTTCTGTGAATTCAGATGTTATTCCCAATTATTAATTCTCTCTTTTCTATTAACCTTCCCTGTATAAATCCCTTTGTTTTTTAAAAATCTTAGTGCATAATTTGAATTAATAGTATATTTCAAGTCTTCAATAAATTTAAGTTTGTCTTCTAATTCAATTAATTTATTTTTTTTATATAAAATTAATAATTCTAAATCAAATTCAAATCTTATAAACCAAGGAGATATCTGTTCTAAAAATCTTTTATTTTTTAATTTTTTAATTCTTTCAATATCTTTTAGAATAGATTCATAATATTCAATTAATTTATCTAATTTGTCATCTTTAATATAATTTTCTATTTTATTATTTGAATAATATGAAATTATTGAATGTCTGAAATTATCTAGAAAATTAATTAATGAAGAAGATATTTCTACGTTGTTATCACAAAACTCTTTAATTGCGTTTATATATGATTGTTCTTTATTGTAATTAGATGGATTCCACATATAATCCGCTATAGTTTTTAAAGGGATAATAGATAGAGACCAATTAATCATTGGATTAGAAACCATTCCTATATGGGTTTTATCTAATTTATCTCCTCTATTTTCAATCGGACCCATAAATAGTAAATCAGAAGCCATATCATTAACGGGATAATTCTCCCATAAAACAAGATCATGTCCAAAATATTTTAAGGCGTTATCTCCATCTATATTAGGAATATATTCAGGCACTAC
Source organism: uncultured Candidatus Izemoplasmatales bacterium (assembly GCA_964611005.1). Classification (GTDB taxonomy): domain Bacteria; phylum Bacillota_I; class Bacilli_A; order Izemoplasmatales; family Hujiaoplasmataceae; genus 4572-104. The sequence goes on from CAZSZZ010000117.1 coordinate 1,889, forward strand.
TTTATATCCAGTCCAGAAAACTTTGATATTTTTATCAAGGTTTTCTTTTAAATCTTGTCTATATGGAGTATTGTAATTTTGCCAGTATTCTGTAGGACACATTACTAAAGAATATACTTTTAATTTTTCTTTTAAATAACTATTTAATTTATTTGATATATAGGCATGGGCTTTTCCAGGTGTTTCAAATTCTTTTTTTTCTGAATCCTTTAAACTATAATCAATATCATCTAAAAGCAAATTAAAATTACAAACACCTTCATTTAAAACTTCATTAATCTTATTAAATAAAGCATCATAATCTTCTTTTTTAGTGTAATTAAAATCATTACCAGGACTTATAGAAAAATAGAAGTCTATATCATTATTTTTAGCTTCTTTAATTAATTCCTTTAATAAAGAAAATTCGTTTTTAGGATAAGGTACTCTCCATTTTTTTCTGTGATATAGATCATCTTTAGGAGCGTACATATAAGTATTCATTCTTTCCTTTTTTAAAAATCTAATAACATTTAATCTATCTTCATGTGTCCAAGGTTCTCCATAAAAACCTTCAATAATACCTCTTAATTTAAAACTAGGACCATCTTCAATAAGCCCATATTTTAATTTATTATTCTTTATTAAATAGTTTAAAGTTTCAATAGCGTATTCTTTACTTCTAGAATTACCATAGGTTATTTTTATTTTAAAAGGCTTTCGGATTCTTATTCTGTAATTATCATTAAGTGTTTTATTTAATTCGTAGGTTATTTCTTTATTATTATTTAAATCAACATCTTCACCTAAACTATAATAGTTTTTGATTTTTTTCATATTTTCCCTTTCTTTTTTAAGGTAATTTAAAATTCAATTATCTTAACTTCTCCAGCACCTAAATGAAAATACACTCTATTATCAGGAGAAAAATCATGATATTCTCTTCCGAATTCATAGGTAGCGTATAATAATTTACCTACATAACTATGATTATTTGAAGCTATTCTTAATTTGTCAATTGAGGCATTACAATGAATATCATCGTGATAATTAGAATTAGCGACTACTAATAAACATTTTCCTGTTTCTTTATTGAAGTATGATATACCAATTGCGGGAGTATCAAATTCATTAAAGTATAATGGAAAATAACTGTTTATATCAGTAATTTGATTTAACCATTTTTTTCGAATATCTTTAACTCCGTTTAAATGATCAGCTATTTCCCAATGATTATTATTTAGATAATGAATTGCATATTTATCGAATAAAGCGAGTTTTCCATAATACAAGTCATCTTGAGGTAGTTTAAATTGGTCTTGACTACTACAATCTACTCCTAAATTCATTGGTTGAGTCTCATATACTTCTTGTCCAGAGTTGATAAAAGGAACAGAATTAGGTAATAACATATTTAAAATTGTAATCATTCTCGCTAGAACTCTTCCACCATCTCTGCCTGCAATTCTAGCGCTATCGTGCGTCTCACAAGAGGCAAACATAGGTAATGAAATATCATTTAATCCATAAACAAATTTATGTAATTTCTTTTCCCATACTCTAGGTTCCATCCAAAAACCATTACCTATAATAATATTATATCCAAAATCTTTTGTCTTTTTAGCATTATCAGGATTTAACTCTTCAGCTATAAAGGCAAAATCAGGATTATTTTCTCTAGCTTTAGAGATAATCATTTCTAATAACTTTTCTGGCAAGGCATGTCCCATATCAATTCTAGCTCCATCAATACCGTATTTTTTTTGATAATGAGGAATAATGCTTGACAAGAGATTCCATAGTTCTTGATTAGGAATTTCTCCAGGAAATAGATTAGCTTTTATAGTATCAAATAATATATATGGGTTAACTGATTTAGATTTTAAATATTGTTTAGTTGCCTTTGGATGATCCATAAACATTCTAAAGAAAGTAACATCAGTCCAAGGTGGTTGGACATCATTTATATGATCTGAAAAAGCAGGAGCTATAGTTAAATCAAAAGTTTCTTCTATATTCTTAATAAAATTATCATCTCTTTCTAATATTTCTTCATATAATTTGACATTTTCTTCTTTAGGGTTTTTTTGAAACATATTTATATGTCTTAAAACATCATTAGATTCATATACTTTTTTCATATATTTAAATTCAGGTGGTATAGTGTTCCCTAATCCGTTCACATAAGGAACTTTATATTTATGTGCTTCACTTTTTTTAATCCAATAGAACCAATCTGGATGGTCTTTAATCAAATCATTATCTACAGAATTGGTTCTTGGAATAATATCGATAATAACTCGCATATCTAATATATGACATGCCTCAACTAAAGCTTGAAATTCTTCTTCAAGAGATATTTCTTTCCCAGTCATAGTTTCTTTTAAATTAGGGTCTAAATCAAAGAAGTTGGCTACTCCATAAGGAGAACCTAATTCTCCTTTTTTGTCTTTTAAGGAAAAACGAGATATTGGTAATAAATAAAGTGTATCAACTCCCATTTTTTTTAGTAAAGGTAACAAAGCTAATGTCTTCACAAAAGTTCCAGTTTCTTTAAGATGATTAAAATTAGATAAATCTAAAGAAAAAGATCTATCATGGTCCCAAGCACTACTAGTTCGAATCATCAAAGAAT
>CAZSZZ010000118.1:0-4163 GCA_964611005.1 uncultured Candidatus Izemoplasmatales bacterium
TTTATTATTCCACTAACATTTGTAATAAATATTTTTATATGTTTCTATTATATTAATTTTATTTATTTTGCATTCCTAACTTAATTATAAAAGCAAAAAAAGAAAACTTTAAAATCAACGTTTTCTTTTTGAAGAAATAAAATCTTTATTTAAGCATTAGGGCAGTCACCAAGGTATCCACCTTGAGAACCTCTTTGTCCATTTGATCCGCGGTATTGATTACCTGAACTATTTTCTTGACCTTTGCTTTCGCCTCCATGTTGGAATATTTTCTTGAATTGATTCATCATATCAGTTCTGTAGTATGAACTTCTATCACTTGAGAATGCATCTAAGTGATGTTGTGAAGTGCTAACTAGAGATTCAAAAGCAGCTCTGACATCATCGGGTAAATTATCTTGTGCTAAAAATGTTTGATACATTTTGATGTTTGCAGTTTCAGACTCAACACCTGTATTTATTGCACTAGTAATTGATTCTGGAATAACTACATAATCAGCCGCTGTATTTTCAGGGATCTCAATTTCATATTCTTCAAATAATGGTAATAATAGATTGATATGGGTTTGTTCAGCCTTTACAATCATTGTAAAGGGTCTTATTTCACCAAATGTATCAATAATTACATTGTACTCAGCTTGAGCCATATATTCATCCCACAAAACATATAGTAACATCTCTTCTAATGTATATTCTGTTTCAGGGTTTATAGTAACTTCGCTTGTGGATGTTAATGAATATTCCTCGTAAACGCTATCGGCGCTTACACTAGTTAATGAGATAGTCAAAGCTGCAGTAAGTGCTAATCCAGCAATGACAAATACTTTAATTAAATTCTTCTTCATAATAAATTCCTCCATTTCTTACAGCTATTATACGGACAGTTCTATTAAATTATTGGAAACTAGTTTTAATTTCATAAAACCATCAATTAAGAAATTTTCATTTCAAAAAAAATAGGATTAATGATAAAATAATAGTTTATTTATATATTGATTTTATATATAATATATAGGTGGTTTATTGGTTAAAATTCAATAAGCAAAAAGAGAGTTAAATTTTATGAATATGATATAATAAAAAAGAAGGAAGTGATAAAGTGGAAAAAGTATATGATTTAATTATTATAGGAGCGGGACCTGCAGGAATAACAGCTTCTATTTATGCGAAACGCGCAATGCTAGATTTTTTGATTTTTGAGAAATGGTTACCTGGTGGTGAAATCGCAAACTCATCTGAAATAGAAAATTATCCTGGTATTAATTCAGTTTCTGGAGCTGAGTTAGCAGATAAAATGGTAGACCATGCAAAACAATTAGGAGTTAATATAAATCTTGAATCTGTAGAAAGTGTTGATTTAAAAAACGATATTAAAAAGATTATTACAGATAGAGGAACATATTTAACAAAAACAGTAATTATCGCTACAGGGGCTTCCGCAAAACAATTAGGAGTTAAAGGCGAAGAGGAATTAAAAGGTAGAGGTGTATCTTATTGTGCCGTTTGCGATGGAGCTTTGTTTAAAGGAAAAACAGTAGCTGTTGTTGGTGGTGGAGACGTAGCAGTAGAAGACGCAGTTTACTTGTCACGTTTAGCTAAAAAAGTATATATAATACATAGAAGAGACAAATTAAGAGCTGTTAAACATGAACAAGAAAAAATGTTTAAACTAGACAATATCGAACCAGTATGGAATTCTAATGTTGTTTCTTTTAATGGAAAAGAATTTTTAGAATCAGTTACAGTTAAAAATAAAATAACAAATGAAACAAAAGACCTAGAAATAAGCGGTGCCTTTATCGCAGTTGGAATGACACCTAATGTGGATTATTTAGGTAATGCAGTTGAACAAATTCCAGGTGGCTGGATTAAAACAGATTCATCTTTAGAAACATCAGTTAAAGGAGTTTACGCTACAGGCGATGTAAGAGATACTCCTCTAAGACAAGTTGTTACTAGTGTTAGTGATGGTGCGTTGGCAGTTTACGCATTACAAAAATATCTTTAATACTTTATAAAAATTAATATCATTAAAATATAAAACTAGACTTACTAAGAATAAACTGTCTAGTTTTTTATATTTTTAAAAATATTTTAAAAAAATGCAAATTTAACCAATAAAAATATAGATAGAGCCGTATAACTTATGAAAATAAAAAAATTTTAGGAGGAATACTATTATGAAAAAAGTTATATTAGGTTTAATTTTAATTGCTGGAGCTTTTACATTCGCAGCTTGTAGTAATACAATTACTGATGTAGAAACAGTTTCTTTTGAATCAGATAGTCAAGTATTTGCCATTGAAGCATTATCATCAGCTAATCTTTTAGATACATCATTAGTAAGTACTTTATCATATGAACCTTTATCTGATGTTGTAACTACAGAAACAACTACAGAAACAGATGATGAGGATTTAATAGTAGATGATCAAATAGATGAAGTAGATAAATACCTAGAAATGATGGATGGATTCTTAGGTAATAACAATGGATTATCTGTTCAAATTTTAGAATCAGATAGGGCTGAATATGAAAATTTAATTTCATATACAACAGTTAATCTTTTAGGTAAAGAAGTTGTATATTATATGTACTATAACGAAACATTATTTACAAACCCTGATGATTCTACCTCCGATGAAACAACTACAGAAGTTCCTGAAACAACCACAGAAGCTACAACTACTGAAGAAATATCAGATTTAGCTTATACAGTATCTATGAATAGAGATCGCAGGTTCTATTTCAATGATGACGATGATGATTCTGTAGTATATCTATTAGAGGGGTTAATTGTTAGTAATGGAATTGAATACAGTGTTGAAGGAAAAAGCATAATAGATGAAGATGGAAATGAAATATTTAGACTTCGTTCATTCGTTGACAGAGATAATTATGTATTTGTGGCTTATAAAACAGATATTTTAGATAGCACTAAAAAATTCTTCTTTAAAGTGGTTACAGATGGTGTAATTGTTTCAGAATCCAAAGTAAGAGTTACTGAAGAAGAAGGGAAACTAAAAGTAATGCTTAACTTAATTGAAAACGGTGATGAAGCAAGATATTTATTCTCAGTCATGGAAGAAGATGGAGTTACGTTTTATCATATAAAATATGATATAACTAAATCAGACAATACAAAAGAAGTAGGAAATATTCTTATAAAAGCAACTCAAGATGAAACTAATGGAGAAGTAATTTATACTTACCAAGTTTTAGAAAGAGAAAATAAAATAAACAATCATTATCAATATAAATACCAAACAGAAAGGAAACATGAAAATCGTTCTCACAGAGATGAACACTCAAATGTACCTAATAAAAACGCGTAAACATTTTGTAATACCCTAAGGAAAAAGCATTCTATAAATGAATGCTTTTTTCATGCTTATGTGTTATTATTAAATAAGAGGATGAATTAATGGAAAAAATAAAAACAATATTAACTGGAGCTACATCAGGAATAGGATACCAAACAGCTTTACAATTATTAGAAATTAACCATCATCTTATTTTAGCTAATAGAAATAAAGAGAAAGCTATTAAAGTTAAACAGAGTTTAATAGCTAAATTTCCTAACGCAGAAATTGATTTATTAACATTAGACCTTGCCTCTTTTAAATCAATAGAAGACTTTATTAAAGAATTAAAAAATAATTATTCAAAAATAGATATATTGATTAATAATGCAGGTGTTCTATCTAGAAAAGAACAGTATACTGAAGAAGGATTTGAAGTAACTTTAGGAGTTAATTATATAGGAACGTATTATTTAACAGAGTTAATTCTAGAAGTATATAATTATAATATGCCTAAAAAGATAATTTTCGTATCTAGTATAGGATGTTATTTTGGTAATATTAAAATTAAGCCTAATATATTCTTTAAACGTAGAGGCACATTTAAAAACTATTTTGATTCAAAACTAGCCAATTTAGTATATGTTAAGGAATTATCAGAAAAACTAGGTAATAAATCAATAGAAGTAAAAGCAGCTGATCCCGGAGTTGTATTTTCCCAAATTTGGAAATGGAAAACATCCTTTGGAAGATTATTTATAAAAATACAAAAAAAACTTATGAAAACACCTGCACAAGGAGCGAAACCTATATTGAAAATAATTAATGATGATTTATATAAAAATAATGATTATATTCTAT
>CAZSZZ010000118.1:4173-4486 GCA_964611005.1 uncultured Candidatus Izemoplasmatales bacterium
AACTACCTAAAAAAATTCAATCTAAAAATGTGAGAATAAATTTCACAAAATATACTGAAAAAACAATTCAAGAAGTCATAAATTCTCTGTGATTTCTTGAATTCTTTTAACTAATGAAATTTCTAAAAAAACCTCTTCACAAATAATATATTTATAGTATAATATATAAAGTAACGCCAGTGTGGTGAAATTGGTAGACACGATGGACTCAAAATCCATTGCCCTTAAAAGCGTGCCGGTTCGAGTCCGGCCACTGGTACCAATATATCTATAAAAAGCTTATTTCAAAATAGAAGTAAGCTTTTTTCAATTT
>CAZSZZ010000119.1:0-4449 GCA_964611005.1 uncultured Candidatus Izemoplasmatales bacterium
ACATCATATGCATCTATAATCATTCCTTCTACGTTATTTAAAATAATTAATATTATATTACCTTTTTGAAGAAATCCCTGAATGTTATTAACGTTATGGTAATCAATTGAATCTTGTATCATAGAAAATTTAGGTAAATTAGTAATAATAGGTTTTGCAGTAAAAACCATTAAAAATCCTAATACAAGTAAAATAATACTGCGAATTATAACTTTAATATTCTTTCTAGGAGAACCTTCTTCTTTCCATTCTTCAATCTCTTTATTTAGTTGATAGCTCATAAATTATCCTTTCATATTTATATAATTTATATTTATATTTGATAATAAAATACTATACACTATCAACCTAAATATCTTTAAGATTCTATTTTTGTTCTACTGCTTACATAAATTCTATTTATATAACCAATCTTTGTTTTTAACAATAAACATTGATTAATAAAATCACGGTATTCTTCATCAGAATATGGTTGTTTACTATAAATAATATCTATTCCATTGTTAGAATACATATTATAATCAAAAAAACCTGTAAGTTTAATTGAATAAAATACTTCAAAATCATCTGAAAAAACTGATGACCCCATAAAAATATTTTTATCGTATCTATAACCTAATAAATCCATTAGAGTAGGAACTATATTATAAGGTGAAACAAACTTAGAAATAGTTGTATTGTCAGCTCCTGTTTTATTAAGATAAGTTTGAGTCAAAGTTGGATTATATATACAGAAAAAATTATGATACATTTCCATATTATAATAACTATTATCTGTATCTTCAAAACGCTTTAGATATATATCATGATAATATACATTATGATCCCCAAATAAAACTATTACAGTATCATCTAATAATCCTTTACTATCTAAATCATCAAGCATCATACCTAAAGCATCATCTAAATTCATAACTGCAGCTTGGTAATGTCTTATGCGTAAAATATCTTCCTCTTCTCCACCAGCTAATTCATTTGTCCAAAGTCCATTAGCTTCGGCTTGATCTATTCTATTAAAATAACCGAGTTCTGAAAATAATCTCTTGTTGGTCAATCCATAATTATATGGTCCATGAGTTGATAAAGTTGCCCAAAAAGAATAGAAAGGTTCATCATTTGAAGATAAGTTTGGTAACATTTTTTCCATAGTTACTGTATCTAAAGTATAGTTTCCATTCCAATTCCATATTTCTTGTCCTGGATACATCTCTTCATGTAAATAGATGTTTTGAAACCCTAGTTGAGGCATCAATGATCCTCTACTATAAAATGAGGCAACATTATCGTGAAAATAATTTGTAACATATCCATCATCAGCTAATATACTAGGCAAATCATAAGAAAAATCATAAGAATAATCCTTTGGATTAAAGTTAATTGTTGGATAATTTCCAGTAATGGCTATTAACTCTGATACATTTGTTTTATTTTCGCTGTAACTATTTTCAAAATACAAACCTTCGTGAGCTAACTTCCAAAAATTAGGAGTTAAGGTTTCGTTCATCGCAAAAGGTTGAATAGATTCTAGTAATATTGTAATAACATTTTTACCCTCTAACAATCCAAAATAATCGGTAGAATCTGATAAATCGGAGACCATAACTCCAGAATATCCCGAATTATTTTGTTCGATTATATCTTCTAATTCTTTAGTATAATAACCTAATATTCCATATTTTTGAAATGAAGATCTTTTAAATGTAGTTACATTTCCATCAGCTAAAAAAGAATTAATATTATCTGTGTTAATTGTAAAAAATCCGCCTATTAGAATAACCGTCATAAAAAATAAAGCTAATCCCTTTGCATAATAATTAGGAATTTCTTTTTGGTTTTTTTTAAGATGTTTATATAAGAAAATCATTGAAACAGTATAGAGAGCTAATAAAACTATGGCTGTCAAAATTACCCATATTGAAAGCAAATCAAAATTAATAACATTTGTAGCTTCGCCAATAAGAGATAATTGTTGTAATGTAAACAAATCATAATAAACAGAGTACATTGTTGCATTTATTAAAAATAACATATCAATTATAAAGAAAACTATTCCTAAATAAATAATAGAAATTTTGTTTGATTTTATTAAAAGAATAAAACTACTTATTCCAAGCGCAATCATTAAATCTATAATTATATCTTTGGGTAAAAAATTAAAATCAACCCAAACAAATGTTATTACTTCTGTAATTAAATAAAATAAAATAAACAGTAAAAATATTAATATTTTTTGTTTGAGTAATTCTTTCATAAGCATGCCTTCCTTCACCTATTTATTATATCATATTAAATACATATAACAAGTAAAAAAGGATTGCCGTAATCCTAAAACATATATAAAATATATGCGATTTTACTTTTTTTGGTGAACTACAATTTGAGGGAATGGAATTTCTATATTGTTTTTATCAAATAAAATTTTAAGATGTTTATTCATTTGTCTAATTGTATATGGTCTATCAATCTCTTTAACCCAAGATACGACCCGTATAGTTATACCTGAATCGCCGAATTCTTCTATACCATCATAAAATGGCCCTTTATGAATAGTAGGTATTTTTTCTTTTATTTCTTTTAAATTGGCTCTCATAAAACTTTCAAATTGTTCTATATCTTGGTTGTATTCGATTTCAATTTCACAAATTGCTTGTGATAATACATTTGATGAATTAATAGCACCTTTAATATCTGAATTATTAATCATTTTAATATCACCATTAATATCTTCAAATTTAGTTATCCTAAGACCCATTTCTTTAACTACACCACGAAAATCATCTATTTGGATAACATCTCCAACCGCAAATTGTTTTTCAAATATTATAAATAATCCTGCAAAAATATCTTCTATTAAACTCTGTGCTCCAAAACTTATAGCTAATCCTATAATTCCAGCTCCAGCTAATAGGGTTGGAGTTTGAACTCCCCAAGCAGATAAAATTAAGAATAGTCCAGTAATAACAGATATGTATTTTAATGTACTCATTAGAAGATTGCCAATTGTTTCACTTCGATGACCTCGTTTTACAAATATTATAACGAAAAATATTAATATTTTATAAACTATCCACATAAAAACAAGCACTGCGAATGATTCTAAGATAATCACATAATTATTCACAAAAAAATTCGCAAGATTAAAAAATTTTCCTATTGAGCTTCCTATAATTTGTGCAAATTGAGTACCTGGAAATAAAATAGGTGAAAAGATTCCTAAAAACAAGCAAACAAAAATAACAGATATTACTAATATAATTCTAATTTTCTCTTCCTTCGGTTTTTGTTTAAAATTAAATTTCATATTTATCCCTCTCTATTCTCAATTGTATCTAAAACAATATAATAATTATATGATTGTGAATTTGATATTCCAATATTAATTATTGATTCAAATGACTGTTTGTTTACTACGAATGTAATAGATTTATTATCCACAATATTATTAAATTGGTAAGTGTTGTATTCCACTACATAATTATAGTCATCATCTAATTTAAAAATTCTATAATATGCTTCATTATAAAAATCTGCTGGATCTTTCAAAATAATTGTTATTTGGTAACTATCTCCTAAGTCTTCTATAGATATATCATATTCAAAATTTGCTAATGTAGTAAACTCTAAAGAATTCAATTCTTTTGTCATTTGGTTCTTATTATATGGATCAGAATATGTTATAAATACTTTAATATAATAACTTGTACTAGGTTTTAATCTATCAAATAATACCTGAGACCCCTCCATTTGAAAACTCTGCCCTAGGCTTGATGGTGGTGTATATGTTTTTCTAGCAACTTCATAATACCCTTCCATTAATACTAATTCAAATGATGGATTAATATCAGATTCGCTTTCATTCCAAATACTTAAACTAACAGAATTATTAGTAACCTGACTAAGGTAAGCTTCTCCATAAAATTGATATGGTGTATAAAAAATAATTTCATCTAAAACAATAATATTTGAACTGTTAGTAATAGCTTCTAAGCGCAATATAACTTCAATATTATTATTTAAAATTTGAGGTATTATAATAGAATCTTCTCCATTAATCAAAGAAATAGTTTGAAAATTATCAAAATCATATTCACTTGAATAGCGATATCCATATGAAATTTGAATACTTTGATATTCTGAAAACGAATCACTTATATAACAATCAATTTCATAGTTTAAATAATAATCAGTATCAGGTGTTAATAAGTTTATATTTGTAATAGCTCCACCAGATGTTGGTTTAGTTTGAATAACTGATTTATCTAAAATTTCTAATCCATATCCTTTATCTGCCATCACCTTTAATGTATATTGAGTATTTGGTTTAAGAGATTCAAATATTCCTGTATTTATTCCTAGATTAGCCGATTGATTATATTCATCAAATTGATTCTCTAATACTAATTGTAAACTTCCTTTAATAATTGCATTGTCACTATCTGTAATTGTTAC
>CAZSZZ010000120.1:0-4424 GCA_964611005.1 uncultured Candidatus Izemoplasmatales bacterium
AAATCAATTATTACTAGCATTTTAAATTAATATCGTATATAATATTAAAGATATTCAAGGAGAACTTATATGGATGATTCAAGAATAAAAACTTTAAAAGATGACTCTATAAGCAAGGCAATAATTAAACTTTCTATTCCAGCAATAATAGGAATGTTGGTTATGGCAATTTATAATTTTGTTGATGCTGTTTTTGTATCTTGGTATGATATATCTGCTCCTGGCGCTTTACAGGTTGTTATGCCTGTTATGTTAATCGCATCTGCTATAGGTTTGTCACTTGGGATTGGTGGTGCCAGTTATATCTCTCGATTGCTCGGTGCTAATAAAAAGGAAAGGGCTGAACAAGTCGTTTCTATTGTCTTTATTACAGGAATAATTTTGGGAGTATTATCAACGATATTTAATTATATCTATATGGATGATATTTTTAGCATTTTTGCTACTGATGAAACTGATATTAATATGATCAAAAGTTATGGAACATATATTATATATGGATATACTTTTATGATTTTGAATATGATTCTGAATAATATTTTACGCTCAGAAGGCAGCGTTAAATATTCTATGATAGCGATGATTTCAGGTTCTATATTAAATATAATATTAGACCCTATATTTATTTTTGTTTTCAAATGGGGTGTTCAAGGAGCTGCTATCGCAACTACTTTATCTAATATATTTTCTTTTATTATTTTATTGTTTATATTTTTGAATAAAAAAACTATTCTTCATTTAAACATTAAGAATATGAAATTTGATATTACTATTTATAAGGAAGTCCTTATTGTTGGTCTACCCATATTATTCAGACAATTCTTATTTAGCTTATCAATGGGACTTTTAAATTACGCAGCTAAACAATATGGAGGGGGAAATGAATTAATATCTGTTATTGGTAATATAATCCGAACAGTGACAATACCATCATATATAATCTTTGGTTTTGGACAAGCTTTACAACCCGTAGCTGGATATAATTATGGAGCTAAAAAGCCTCAAAGAGTAATGGATTCTTTTAAGTTCACAGCTAAAATAACTTCAATTATCATGTTAATTACCGCAATAATATTCGGCTTTTTTGGTTCTTATGTAATTAGAATTTTTAATATGAATGATTCCATGATTAATTATGCAATAAAAGGGTTTAGATATCTATCAGTAGGCTTGTTATTTCTTGGTTTTACTAATAGCGTCACTGTATTTTTTCAAGCTTTGGGAAAAGGGTTTAAAGCAATGTTGATGAGTATATCAAGACAAGGTTTATTCTTTATTCCTTCTATTCTAATTCTTCCTAGAATAATTGGTATTGATGGAGTTTTAGCTGCGCAAGGTTTATCTGATATGTTAAGTGCAATTTTAGCTTTTATTCTATTTATGCCATATATAAAAACTTCCAAAATTGAAAAATTAATATATAAAACAGCTTAATAACTATAAAATCCGAAAAGTCCACTCAGTTAATTTGAGTGGTTTTTAATATGTTAACTTTGTTATATTATTATATTACCTAACCAATTTTGAAAATATTCAAAATATGCTTCAACCCATTTAAAATGTTTATCAATACCTGCAAGAGATAAGTTTTCTAATCCCTGTGCCATTCCTATATTAGCAACATATTCAAAATGATGTAAGGGAATAAACGCTAACATTGCAGTAATTTCATCTTCTGTGAATTCTCTATAATCCGACTGCACTTCTATTATCGCTTTGATAGTATTTTCAAACTGTGTATCATTATATTCATCAAAATTTGTTTGATTACAGAATGTAGATATATCTATTATGTTTGAAGTATTATTAGCTACGTCAAAATCTATAATTGTTAATTCTCCAGAAATATCTTTAATTATATTTTCAATTGTAAAATTACCATGACAAAATGTTCTAGGCAGTTTTTCTATATATTGATATAACTCATTTCCCATATATTTTAACTTTATTAATTTATCTGCATTATAATCTTTTAAAATCGCAAATTCAATACAGCGATCTACATAGTATTTCTTCCCAAAATAATTCAATTTATGAGGATATTTTTCCATGGTTTTATGGATGGATTTCATATATTTAACAATATTACTATGATCTAAATTTGTATTCGGCGTATTTCCTTTATGATAAGTTAAAATAACTCCATAATATGTTAACTCATCTATTTGAATAGAGACGAAATCTTCGTTATTTTTAGTTTGAATCACATTCAAAGAATTACGATTTTTAGAATATAAAAATCGTATTACTTTTAGAGTATCTTTAATATTTTCTATTTGTTCAACTGAATATATTTTTAAAATATAATCAGTATTTTTTCCAACCAATTTATAAACTCTACAAAATACATTTCTAACAAAGATAGAATCATATATTGATAAATCGTAATTTTGATTGATAATACTCATAATCTCTTTCATATATATCCTCGCCATAAACTACAGATTTATAGTAACATCCCCTTATAAACATAATATCACGCCAATCATTTAAAAAAAAGTTTTTTTTATGTCTCATTTTTGTCAAAACATCTTTTCTATATCTTGATGCTTATGGAAGATTTATTTGAACTTGTTAAAAACTAATAAACTATAGATAAATTAACCAAAATTAATCTATTAACTAATTTGTATAATCTCCAATCATTTAATGATTCTCATTTAATAGAATTTCTCAAAAATCTTACCCATAGAAATAGTAGTTGGTAAAATCAATCTAGAACAATCTATTTTTGATACATCTATTAAATTGACTGAAGAATAATGGTTAAGGGTTAAAAAATATTCTAAAATCGAATATAAAATATTGGTTATATAAGATAATATTTAGAAATAGCTAGCATTGTTTTAGACTACTATAAATGCCTTAATGGAGTGGGTTATCTAGATAAAATACAATAAAAAGTGTGAAAAATCACTTTTATTTATTTAATATACATTATTTTAAATTTCTTTTCTAAAGCTATTTTTATTAACTCTTTATCGGGATTAACCGCTATAGGATTTCCCACAAGATCTAATACTGGTAAATCATAATCAGAATCAGCGTAAGCTTTACTGTTTTTGAAATCCGCCTCTTGAAAATGTTGTTTTATAATATCTTGTTTTCTTTGGTTAATTATTATTTCAACTTTATCTGAGCTTAGCAATCCATTTACATCTTCAATATTAGTACCTATAACTTCTTTAAACCCATCTTGTAAAAATGGTTTTAATATAATATTGTAATTTCCACTTAATAAAATTGTATAAAAACCTTCTTCATTGTCTTTTTTTAATTGTTCTTTCATTGTTAAAGATATATAAGGTTGTATTTCTTGATAGAATAAATTAAGAAATTTATCTAATTTATCTCTTTCAACACTTCTAAATAAATCAGCGGTAACTTTCATTGCATCAGCTCTAAATGTTTGTTTATCCCAACCAAACAAATGAAGTTTAAATAACAAGTATCTCCGCATAATCTTAAGCCAGTATTTTTTATAAGCCTTGTTATTTATTTTTTCTCTTTTCCAAAGTTTAAATAGATAACTTAATGTTTGTTTTAATACATATGTTCCATCAAAATCATAAATAGCTAGTTTCATATTTGCTCCAATACTAAATTTTATTTTTTTTGACTACAAATAATTGTGAATTAATAGCAGTTATTTTTTTGTTATTTCTTTTTTAGCTACTTCTTGCAAGTGTTTCTTTAAATCAACTCTATTCATTATATTCTTTTCTTTCATTAGATACATATTATTGTCCGCTCTAGATACTACACGCTCAAGTGATTCAGAGTGTGAATCTCTTTGTGCATATCCATATGAGAATGATATTTTTATTTCATTTACTTCATTGCTTAAAATATCAATTATATCCTTCAAGCTTGATTCAAGCATTTTGATATTTAAATTCATGGCTATTAATAAGAATTCATCTCCACCCATTCTAATGGGCATAAAATTATATTTTTCACTAACTATTTTTAATCCTTTTGCGAATTCAATTAGAAGATTATCTCCAAATTCATGGCCTAAAATATCATTACATAATTTTAATCCATCTAAATCAAATAATATTAAAACATAAGATTGAGCGCTTTCATCAATTTTGGCTTTGATTTCTTCAAAATGATTTCTATTATATAATCCAGTCATCAAATCATGTGATTTAATATAATTCATATCATTTATATATTTACGATGTTCGCTTTCATCATAAAACATGTAAAATTTACCTGGATATTTATATAATGGAATATTAATAAATTTCATTTGCATATGCAAATAACGTCTTGTAGAATCAAATTTAGTTTTAAGATCTTTTATATCTTTATATATTATTGCTTTATTTTCTATTTCCTTTAATAAATCTTCAAACAAAATAGTTTTATTCAAATCTAAATTGAAGTAATCAATAAATTCTTGTGAAGCATCAATC
>CAZSZZ010000121.1:0-4392 GCA_964611005.1 uncultured Candidatus Izemoplasmatales bacterium
TGATAACACTTCCTTACATTTTTTTACGATTATTATAATAATAAAATGAAGAATATATTGTTAAATATAATGCTAGTAATATATTTAAAAAAGGGTTTTCTGAAATAAAAATAATAACTCCAAAAACAACTATTATATTAAGAATAAAAATAATTAGTGATATGAGTTTATTTCTCTTCACTTTTTCTCACCTTGATTCTTAATTCTCTAAGTCCATATTCTGTTTGATTACCAAATTTTAATGGTGTAATAGAAATATATCCATTTCTAACTGCGAAAACATCAGTTCCAACTTCGGGTTCATAATCGAGATGCATTCTTCTAGCTATATAATAATCACCCTCTTTTTGATAGTAATGTTCCATTGGTCTCATTCCCAAATCAGTTATTTGTATACCCTTTGTTTTTTTCAGGCTTTTGCGAATAAAATTAACGTTTAAAAGATATTTATTAGATAACAAATCATTTTTTAATATAAAATCCATTACATATTCTAAATCTTTTTCAGCATGAGAGAAATCGTCAAAATCTGAAGAAAATGCAATTGCAGGAATTCCTGCTTTAATAGCCTCCATACAGGCTCCAATAGTTCCAGAATAAACAGTATCAGAAGAAATATTAAATCCATTATTTATTCCTGATATTACAACATCTGGTCTTATATTTAATCCATGTAAAGCTAAAACAACTGAATCTGCCGGAGTTCCTGTGACTGAATAGATATTATCTCCATATTTAGTAACTTTTATTTTGTCCCAAAAGGCTCTAGACATACTAGCACCTGACATATGATGTTCAGGAGCCACTAATACTACGTTTCCATATTTTTTTAATTTTTTTAATAAAATACGTATTCCTTCTGCGTTATATCCATCATCATTAGTAAGTAAAATCTTCATAATAATTTAATCCTATTCTTTAGTTCTTTATTTTCTTTGTACAATAATAATACTCTCCCTATTTTATAGATTACATAAATACCATTATCGGTTAATTTAGAGATGATTTCTTCAAAACTATCTGGACAATTTTTAAGTATTGTTATTCTACCGACTTCATATTTATGCAAGTTATCGAGAATATTTTTTATGACTATTGAAGTTAATCCATTTTGACCTACTTGAAACATAATAGGTCTTTCATTAGCTAAACTTCTTAATTTTGCTTTTTGTTTTCCCGTTAAATTCATTTTCCACTCCTTAAGAAAAAATAATTACAATAATAGAATACCATATTTATAAAATTATTGTATTAAAAATACATTTAGATAAGTCAAATTTAGTTATTATATATGTATAAATCACCATTATATTTCTAAAAAAAAGGCTAATCAGCCTTATTTTTTAAATCTATCTTTTAACCAAGATGGAATATTGACATCGATATTTTCTTCCTCAACAGGCGTTTCTTTGACAACCGGCTTGCGTTTTTTCTTCTTTTTATCTTTGCTCTTCTTCTTTATTGGTGCCTCATAAGCTTCTGGTTCTTCTTCAGACTCCGACTCATTTTCAAAAGGTTTAATAACTGTTGATTCGTTCATTATAGGGTTATCACTGAAACCTGTTGCGATTACTGTCACAATGATTTCATTCTTAAGATCTGAATTTATAGCTGAACCATAAATAACATTGATGTCAGTAGTGGAACTTTTTCTAATTTCTTCAACCACTTCATTTATTTCATACAAAGAGGCATCAAAACCTGAGGTGATATTAACAATTGCGTCAGTCGCTCCATTCATTGATGTCTCAAGTAAAGGTGAGCGTATAGCGGACCTTGCGGCTTCTACAGCGCGGTTTTCGCCTTCTGCTATTCCAATGCCCATTATAGCAGTACCCTTATCTTTCATAACTGTCTTAACATCAGCGAAATCAACATTAACAATTCCTGGTGCCGCAATAATCTCTGTGATTCCTTGAACCCCTTGTCTTAAAACATTATCTACTTCACGAAAAGCATCTAAATAAGGTGTGTTTTTATCTACTATATAAAATAATTTATCGTTTGGAATAACAATTAGAGTATCAACATATGGTTTTAATTCTTCAAGACCTTGAAAAGCAACTGAAGCTCTACGTCTTCCTTCAAATCCAAAAGGTTTAGTAACAAATCCTATAGTTAAACAGCCCATTTCTCTAGCTATTCTAGCAACTACTGGTGAAGCTCCAGTTCCTGTTCCTCCACCCATGCCGGCAGTGATAAAAACCATGTCTGTTTCGGCTAACAAATCGCGAATTTCATCTTCAGATTCAAGTGCTGCTTGACGTCCTATATCAGGATTAGCTCCAGCCCCAAGTCCTCTAGTTAAAGTTTTTCCTAGTTGTAATCTAATATCAGCTTTTGATAGGCGTAAAACTTGAGCATCAGTATTCATAGCGACAAATTCAACACCGCGAACTTCATTTTCAATCATTCTATTAATAGCGGACCCGCCGCCTCCACCAATACCAATAACTTTAATTGTAGGCTTTTGATTAAATTTATCATCCATACTAAACATTGTATACCCCCTGCTATTATTCACATATATCTTAACATATAAAGAATAAGAAATAAATATAATAATGAAAAACTATCTCTTTTGGTGATAGTATCGTTCAAAAAACTCAGCTTTAAATTCCAATAAACAATCTTCTTTAATTGCTTCTCTAATTTGTTTCATTAAATTTTTTAAAAAATAAAGATTGTGATAACTAACAAGTCTTTGACCTAACATTTCTTTACCTTTAAATAGATGACGCAAATAACTTTTTGTATGATTTTTACAAACAAAACAATCGCAGTTAGGATCTAATGATTCCATAGAATTTTCATATATCTTGTTTTTAATGACTATTTTTCCCAAAGAAGTCATAGCACTTCCATGTCTAGCTATACGAGTAGGCAATACGCAGTCAAACATATCTATTCCATTTAGGACTCCTATTATTAAATCATCTGGACTTCCAACACCCATAAGATATCTTGGCTTTTCTTTAGGCATAATATCTTTTAAAAAATCTAACATCTCATACATTTCTTCTTTAGATTCTCCAACAGATAATCCACCAATACTATAGCCTGGAAAATCCATTTTAACCAATTCAGATATTGCATGTTTTCTTAAATCTTTATAAGGTCCACCTTGAACAATTCCAAATAAAGCTTGTTTATCAGGATATTTATGTGCTTCTTTTCCTCTTTTAGCCCAACGAAGAGTTCTTTCAACTGAAGCTTTCATATATTCATAACTTGAATGAAAAGGTGGACATTCATCAAAACTCATGATGATATCAGCGCCTAAATTATTTTGTATTTCTATTGATTGTTCTGGAGTCAAATGTAAAATAGATCCATTTAAATGATGCCTAAATTTAACTCCTTCTTCAGAAATATCTCTAATATCAGCTAAAGAAAATACTTGATAACCTCCTGAATCAGTAAGTAAAGCTCCATCCCAATTCATAAAACCACGGATTCCTCCGTGTTCTTTTATTAATTTATCACCAGGTTGAAGCCAAAGATGGTAAGTGTTTCCAAGAATCAACCCATCACTTACTTCTTTTATCTCTTTAGAACTCAATGTTTTTACAGTAGCTTGTGTACCTACAGGCATAAAAATAGGTGTTTCGAAACTCCCGTGTGAGGTATGTATTATTCCATATCTAGCGCCAGAATATTTATCTTGGTGAATCAATTCAAAACTAAATGCCATTATGTTAATATTTCACCATATTGAACACCAGAAATCCCCGCAGCATTTCCTTCATCAGTATCAATATGCATCGCAGTTTTAAAATCCTCTCTAACTCTTACAACTACATCTTTAAAGATATTAGACCTATCTGGAGTTTCAACTTTTACAGAAACTACTTCTCTATCCTTAAGATTAAATTTCAAAGCATCTTTAGGTGTAATATGAATATGACGCTTTGCGACAATTACTCCTTCAGTCAATTCAACTTTACCAGCTGGACCAATTATAGTACAAGGCGCTGACCCTAAAGTATCTCCAGACATTCTAATAGGAGTTTCAATTCCTATACTTCTTGCATCTGTTAAAGATATTTCTACTTGAGTGGACTTTCTTACTGGTCCCAAAATAGATACTCTAGCTAGTTCTTTTCTTGGTCCTACAATAGTGACTCTTTCATTAGCTGCGAATTGTCCTGGTTGACTTAACATCTTTTTAACTGTTAATTCATAACCTTTACCAAATAGTATTTCTAAATGTTCTTTTGATAAATGAACATGTCTTGCGGATACCTCTACTAATACTTCTCTTTTCATTCTTTTAATGTATTATTAATATTTAAATCAATAATACGCTCCTTCCTTTTAATTCTTGATTATACTAAGTATAATAATATCATAACATTGTTAATTGTTTGATATTTTTATTATATATTTTGC
>CAZSZZ010000122.1:0-4306 GCA_964611005.1 uncultured Candidatus Izemoplasmatales bacterium
GTATTTTAATATAGTTTTTTGGAATGTTATTACCACCATGTGGTTTGTGCAACAAAATCTTATCATTATCAGTAATTCTAAAAAACATAACTCTAGACCCAGAACTTTTACCTTTTGTCAACTCTTTATAACCTAAAAATTCTAAAAATGTCTTAATCTCCTCGTATTTAAGATCATTAGGAACAGATGTAATTTTAGCAATAAGTTTTTCCTTTTTCCCCATTCAATAATGCCCTCCCAAGTATTGCAACTAACCTTCAGTTACATTATAACATTGCTTTTACGAAGAAACAAGTAATATTTTAATTTTTCTATGTAAATTTTATGCTAAAAAAGTAAATCTTAAAATTAGATTAAGATTTACTTTTCCTCTTATATTTATATTATATTTCATACATCTTCATTGCTTCTTGTAATGATATTTTACTTAGGTTCTTTTTAGCTGAATAAGCGCCTATATTAAATATTACAAGATAAATTATAATTGCAAGAATTCCCTGCCACCAAAGAAATTTAATTGGGAATTGGATATCATACATGGACGCAAATAATTTTTTCATTATATCAAATGAGACTATAGCTACTGGTATCATTACTATAAAGCTTAAAACGCCATAGAAATTATACCCTCCTAAAACTATCTTATTAATTTCTCTTTCATTATAACCTAATACTTTAAATAATGAGATATTATAGAAGTTATCTTCAATAGTCATTACAGTTAAAATATATATAATTATAACACCAATTAAAATTGAAATTCCTACAGTTAGATGTATAATCATATTAAATAAATTATTCATATTACCTGATTGAGCTATAATATCATCAACGTTTATTACTGCTAAGTAATTATCTTTATTTAATTCAGTAGATGAATATACTGCATTATAATATGTATCTGTATCAGTTAAAGCTTGTGATATAACTTTAATATCTATATAAATGCTTTGATCAGTATAAAGCTCCGCAATTCCTACAATTGGTATTGTTATAGAAGCAGTTCCAACTTTAATTGTGATTATATCTCCTATTTTAAATCCATCGCTTAAATGAGCCGCTTCAGTTATAATGATTCCATTATTTAAATCACTGGTAATTTCATTACCTGATTTATCATATAAAGGAATCATATATGAATCTGTTTCAATACCAAAGAGACTTAGATCAGAATTATTAACTGATACATCAGGAATCTCTATAACCCCCTCTGCGCCTTGAGGTATATCACAAGTTCCTGTTAATTCACAGTAACCAACATAATTAAAATTAGTTTCATCATAATAATCATAAATTGTTCTTTGGAATATTCCAGTCATTGAAAAGCTTAATAATATTAGAAATGCGGCAAAAAACATTCCGAATAGGAAAACAATTAGTTTAACTAAACTGCGATATAACAATAAATGTTTCAATTTATTTGTTATTTTCATGTTTTTGAAGAGTTTTCCAATTCGTTTGCTTAAAGGATTAGATTCTGAAAGAACTTCGGGGTTTAATAGTTCAACAGGCTTTTTATTTAATAGTTTTCTTACAACAACAAAGCTTAATCCGACAATAAAAACAAATGGTAAAATAATCGCTATTATAACCGTTTCTGTTGAAGCGGTTATTGGAGTGTTAGGCAAGAGATAAAAGTTCAATACAATTTGTTTCATCGGCTCTGCAAGCAAGAATCCTAAGTAATACCCTATTAATATTGCAGGTAATGCCATAATAGCGATTAATATGATAAAAGGTTTAGCTATTTGATTGTTGGTATAACCCATGGATTTTAGAATTCCAATCGCTCCGCGTTGCGAATGCAAAATTCTTGAGACCATTATCCCAACAATCATTAAACCTATAGTTGAAATAATAATGCTTAACATTATCGCTTCTGCTTTTCCACCATAGATATCTGAATACATTCCACCACTTCTAATTACATTTTTAGTAACTGCCATATTTGAGATAAAACTTAGATTATTATTATCATGATAAGTATTTATTACATTAGTTTTAAATAGATTATCATTATATCCATTTAGATAAACTCCGCCGATTTCAAATGATACCTGTTCCGGCAATGCTTCAAAAGCGTTATCCGTTACTAAAGCAAATGTTTGAGAACTGTTATCGATGATTAACTGTTTGCCAAACATTGCTAGGTTGTAATCTGGAAATAAAACAAATCCTGTTATTGTATAATCTTTGTCTTTTACTTTAAAAGTATCGCCAATTGATAAGTCATTGTTTTTAGCAAATACTTCACTTACTGCAATTTCAGAATCTGACACAGGTCTTACACCTTTTACTATATAACTCTTATCAATTCTATCCATATCTTTTAAGAATAAAACACGGTAAGAATTATCGTTATTTGTAAAATATACTGATTTAGATTCACGAACTTGTAAATCTAAATTAGGATATGTATTTTTAATTTCATTAAGACGATTATCCAATATACCGTAGTAACAAGTACCGCTTATATTTTTTACACCTGATACAGTATATGGCCAATTACTTGGGCCAAGTGTACTAAAACTTGTCCCACAATTGTTCTCGATATAACTGATATCATCTGGTAATAAAGCATCAAACATTCCTATTGTGAAATCTTCTTGGTTTGTTTCACTGAAGAATTCTTCAGCTGGAACAATTATTCCATCCATACTGTAATCCATTACAGTATAGATAAAACTACTTAAGGTAATAATTACTCCAAGTAATAATAGTTGTAAATAGCGTTTTTTTAAAGTTCTAATAGCGTTTTTAAATAACATAGGTTTAACCCCAAACGATATCTTTTGCGCGTTTTTTGTTTTTATTAACGATTATATCTACAACTTTACCACTATTTAATTTTATTACCCTATCAGCTATAACACTAGTACTTGTATTATGAGTAATTAAAACAACTGTCGTGCCAAATTCTTCATTTAATTTTTGAATAACGCTTAGTATTCCTTTGGCGTTTTCTTCATCTAGTGCACCAGTTGGTTCATCACAAAACATTATTTTAGGATTTTTAACTATAGCTCTAGCTATTGAAACGCGTTGTTGTTCTCCTCCTGATAATTGATAAGGATACTTATCAATATTTGGAGTTAATCCAACTTGTTCAACTATTTTTTCTAAATCAAATGGTTTAATACCTACTTCTCTACCAACTTCAATATTTTCTCTAACACTTAATGTTTGTAAAAGATTATATTGTTGGAAGATAAATCCTAAATTATCTCTTCTAAATTTAGTTAATGTTTTAGAGTCCATATCACTTATTATTTCACCATCAATTGTAATTTTACCACTTGTTGGGTTATCTAATCCGCTGCAAACATTTAGCATTGTACTTTTACCGCTTCCTGAAGGCCCTAAAAGTACAATCATTTCACCGTTTTTAATTTCAAGTGAAACATCTTTTAAAGCAATAGTTTCAACTTCACCAGTCTTATAGATTTTTGTGACATTTTCTAATTTAATACTCATTTTTCGCCCCCTATAAGATATCCTTTGACAAGGATATCAATTTTTGTCTTTATATTTTTATAAACATCCTCTTTTGTTAAAGAATGATCGTTTACATACATTAATAGTTCATATGAAATAGCAGAGAAGATAATCTCAGAAATCTGTCTGGGATTAACTTCTCTTATGATTTTCAAATCAACTAAACGTTCAATATAATGTGTTAAATCATCAATAAAATCAAAATCATATTGAGCTAATTTTTTAAATCTATCAGGATGTTTTTTAGCCATTTTTACAGTAGCTATGATTAATTCTCCAATAATACTTCTAGGCACTTTAAAAACAAAGCCAATTACTTTTTTTGTATGGCTTAATAGTATTTCTCCAATATTTTCACTAATTGGTATATTATCTTTATTTTCTAAAAGGTATTCTTGATATTCATCACCGAACACTTCAAAGAAGAGTTCTGATTTAGTATCAAAATAATTAAACAATGTCCCTTCAGCAATACCTACTTCTTTAGCTATAACTTTAGTAGATGTTTTTTCATAACCTAAAGTATCAAATTTTATCTTAGCTACTTCTTTTATTTTTTTATATATTTCTTCTTGTTTTTCTTTACTTATACGAGCCATTATTGCCTCCTAATAAATATGAGTATACTCATTTGAGTACACTCATATTATAACGATTGTATTAAATTTGTCAAGAATATATCTAGATTAATTACTGCTTCTATAATTTTAAGGTAGGGGTGAAAAGAATTTAAGGTTTTGTGATGACGATATTCTATTGAAATTCAAATTTCGCAAGATATTATTTCTCTTTTAGAATGTCACCTTTATTA
>CAZSZZ010000123.1:0-4276 GCA_964611005.1 uncultured Candidatus Izemoplasmatales bacterium
GGTAAGGATTATGAGTTTAGTGGATTTAAGACTTATCTTGAAGATGTTGGAATTAATATGCAAGCAGTGGATATAGTTCCTGATTCTTTAACTTCTTCAACATATATAATAGAAGATCCAAACCATAATCATATTACTTTATTTTATGAAGGAGCAATGGCAAAAAAATTTTTAAAACCATATAAAAATAGTTGGTTTAATCATGCAGACTGTGCTTTAATGACTGTATCTTCATTAGAAGATAACAAAGAATTTCTAAAGAAGGTGAAAAAATATAATATTCCTTTGTTTCTAGGAATGAAAATGGATTCTAATGCTTTCCCTAAAAAAGTATTGAAAGAATTTCTTAATGAGGTTAAAGTATTTTTTGTAAATAAAAATGAAGCACTGTGTATTTCAGAAATATATGATTTAAAAGATATTAGACATATATTTAAAATTCTACCTAAATTAGAAACTATAATCATTACCAATGGTCAAAATGGTAGTAAAGCAATATATAAAGGTAATGATTCACTTGAAGAAATTTCAATTGGTATAATACAATCAACTAATGTAGTCGATACAGTTGGGGCTGGTGACGCATACATTGCCGGCTATATATATGGATATTTAACCGGGATGGATATTAAAACATCTATGAAATATGGAGCTACACTTTCTTCTTTTATCATTGAAGCACCAGGATGTACTAGCAATAGTCCAACAAAAGAAAAGTTAATGAAACGATATTTAAATCATTTTAGTAAGGAGAATTAAAATGCAAAAGACATTATATTTAAAATGCGATGATTTAGATATCGCAAAATATGTTATTTTTTCTGGGGATCCTTGGAGGGTTGAAATTATAGCTAAACATTTAAAAAACAGAGAACATATTAAATTTTCAAGAGAATTCAATACATATACAGGATACTATAAAGGTGTAAAAATAACTATTTCATCAACTGGAATTGGTGCTCCATCTGCAGCTATTGCAATGGAAGAAATGTACCAATGTGGTATGGAAGTTGCCTTACGAATGGGAACTGTTATGTCATTAAAAGATGATCTGTTAGGTCATTATATTGTTCCAGTTGGTTCAATTAGAGAGGAATCAACAAGTAGAACATATGTTCAAGAAAATTATCCAGCAATTGCGGATTTTGATTTAGTGGAGATTATAAAAAAGACCATTATTAAATTTGGATCAAAAGTTGATAGTGGATTAAATGTTACTTTAGATGGATTTTATTCTCAAATGCATACATCTAAATTAACTCAGGAAAGAAATATAGATATTTATAAAACTCTTGATAAATATAAAAAAATAGGAGTTTCTGGAATTGATATGGAATCTTCTTGTATGATGGTTATTGGTAGACTTATGAATGTAAAAACAGCTTCTTTAACTTTAGTGACTGTTTTAGAAAACCTTAAGGATTCACTAAGAGAGAAAGAGCGTGAAATGAAAGAAGAAGAATTGTGCTTAATAGCACTTGAAAGTATATATAGATATGATAAGGAGATAATAAGGACATGAAAGGTGTTATAGGAATTGAAAATAAAACTATTATTGGAATGGTACATTGTTTGCCGCTTCCAGGTACTGTTGGCTTTAAAAATAATATGGAACATATTAAGCAGCAAGCAATTCAAGATGCTATAACTTTAGAGCGTGCAGGATGCACTGCTATTATGATTGAAAATATGGGCGATGGTCCCTTAAACAACGTTTTAGATGTAGAACAAACTGTAGCTTTAGCTGTTATAGCTGCTTTAATCAAAGAAAAAGTAAGTATTCCTATAGGAGTTGATGCTGCATTTAATGATTATAAAGCAGCATTATCAATTACTAAAGCAATAGGAGCTGATTTTGTTCGCATTCCAGTATTTGTAGATACTGTAATGTATTATAATGGGACCATTGAACCTTGCGCAAGAGAAGCTGTTATATTTAGAAAAAAGATATATGCAGATAATATAAAAATATTAGCAGATATTCAAGTAAAACATACTTATATGGTAAATTCCAATATAAGTATTATAGATTCTGCTAAACAAGCAGTCAGTTGCTTAGCGGATGGAATAATTGTCACTGGAACATCAATTGGAGTAGAAACTCCAATTGATATAATTAAACAAGTAAAAGAGATAGTTAACATTCCTGTTTTTGCAGGTAGCGGGGTAAATGCAGAAAATATTAAAGAGCAACTAAGTATTGCGGATGGTGTTATTGTTGGATCAAGTTTAAAAGAAAGTGGAAATATATCAAATCCAATTTCATTTGAATTAACAAGAAAACTTATAAAAGGATTGGAGTAAATACGTATGATGAGACCTATGAAACTTGCTGGAGCTGAATTGTTATTTGGTGAAGGCACATTAGGATATTTAGAAAATATTAAAGCAAAAAAAGCTGTATTAGTTTTAGCCGGAGAATTTTTATATAGCAATGGTATTATGGATATAGTAGATAGACATTTAAAAAAAGCAGGTATTGAATATGAAACAATAGTAGGTATAGAGCAAGATCCGTTCTTTAGCACAGTCCTTAAAGGAGCCAAATTTATGTTAAAGTATGAACCAGATTTAATTATTGCTATAGGTGGAGGTAGTGCAATGGATGCTGCTAAAGCGATGTGGATTTACTATGAGCACCCAGAAATTAAAACTTTAGAATATATTACAGTAAAAGGAAATTTTCCTAAGCTAAGAGAAAAAGCAAAATTATGTTGTATTCCAACTACAGCAGGAACAGCATCAGAAGTATCTCGATCTATTGTAATAACAGATGATAAAACTCATTTTAAATACGGTATAGGAAATATGGAAATGATGCCTGATATAGCAATTTGTGACCCTATAACTACAATTTCTTTACCTAGACATATAACTGCAGAAACTGGTATGGATGCATTATGTCACGCTCTTGAAGCGATAGTTTCGACAAGAGCAAACTATGTAAGTGATGTTTTAGCTGAAAAAGCAATATTAGACATAGTTAATAATCTTCCAAAAGCATATAATAGCCCAAAAAACATTAAATATAGAGAAGTTATGCTAAATTCAGCAATGATAGCAGGGTTAGCTTTTACTAATGTCTCATTAGGAATTACCCACTCAATAGCACATGGATTAGGTAGTCTTTTTAATTTGCCTCACGGGTTAGCCAATGCAATTTTATTACCATATATTGTCCAATTTAATTCTCAAAATGAAGAAACAAAAGCTATTTATGATAATTTAGCGCAAAAACTCAATGTGAATAATATGGTAAATATTTTGTTTGATTTAAATAAATCGCTTAATATACCTTTATCATTAAAAGAAAGTATTAAGGATGAAAAAATATTCTTAAGTAAATTAAATAAATTGATTGAATATGCATTAAAAGATGGATGTACTAAAACTAATCCAATTCTTCCTACAAGAACAAATCTTAAGGACATAATTTTAGCAGCTTATTATGGAAAGGAAGTTCCTAAAATATCATGAAATTAATATGTTATCTTTCTTTAGGATCACCTTCATTAAAACAAAGTAAAGAAAATGCAAAAAACTATATATCATCTGGATGTGATGTAATTGAAGTGGATTTTCCATCATATAATCCTTATTTAGATGGAAAATATATTCAAGAAAGAATGTCACAAGCACTGTATAATTGTAATGATTATAACGAGTATATGAAGGCGATAGAAGAAATAAAAAATGAAAATCCTAAAATTAATTTAATAATATTATCATATGAAGATACAATTAAAAAAATAGGAATAAATAAATTTATTAATTTTTGTCATAAAAATAACTTGAAAGATATAATTTGTGTTGGAAATAAATATCCAGAAATTAAACAAATACTAATAAAAAATAATCTTTTAGTTAGTTCTTATATTCAGTTTCAATTATTAGATGAGGAAGTAGAAGCAGCCAAAAAGACAAATGGGTTCATTTATTTACAAGCAAAATCTACAGGAAAATATAATGATAAATATCAAGATTTAAAATCAATTATAAAATATCTTAAAGATATAGTTAAGATAAACAATCCTATTTATTGTGGAGTAGGAATCTCTACTCCAGAGGATATTAAAATGGTAAAAGAAGCTGGCGCAGATGGAGCGTTTGTTGGCAGCGTTATTTTAAAGAAACAAAACAATTCTAAACAACTCAACAAAACAATTCGTATGTTGAAAGAAGAAACTTAAAATCTAATTAAGTTAAATAATAATCTGAGATAAACTTATAATTAAAAATATTTTTCCTTCTTAAGAATAAGTGGTCAGAATAAGAA
>CAZSZZ010000124.1:0-4268 GCA_964611005.1 uncultured Candidatus Izemoplasmatales bacterium
TAATTCTATCAATTACTACATCTATATCATGTCTTTGATTTTTATTTAAAGTAATATCTCGATCTAATTCATAATCTAAATTATCAATTCTAATTCTTGTATATCCATCTTTTCTTAAAGAATCAATAATTTTCTCATGACTACCCTTTTTTCCTCTAATAATAGGTGATAATATTATTAAGCGCTCTCCTGTATATTCTAAAACTCTATTAGTCATTTCTTGAATTGTTTGAGATTTTATTTCAATCTTATGTTTTGGACAAATTGGTTTTCCTATTCGAGCATACATAAGCCTTACATAATCGTATATTTCAGTAATAGTTCCAACAGTTGATCGTGGATTATGACTTGTAGTCTTTTGATCAATAGATATCGCAGGAGATAATCCTTCAATTGAATCAACATCTGGTTTTTCCATATTACCTAAAAACTGTCTTGCATATGCACTTAATGATTCAATATATCTTCGTCTTCCTTCTTCATATATAGTATCAAACGCCAAACTGGTCTTTCCAGAACCGGAAAGACCTGTCATAACTATTAATTGATTCTTTTTAAACTTCAAATCAATTGATTTTAAGTTATTTTCTCTTGCGCCTTTGATTATAATATAATCATTCAAATTATCACCTACTAATTACCTCTTTGAATTCATCTTCATCTATTATTTTAATGCCTAAAGATAATGCTTTTTGGTATTTAGATCCAGGATTATTTCCTATTAAAATATAATCTGTATTTTTCGATACTGAAGACGAAACATTTCCTCTCATATTTTCAATTATGTTTTTAGCTTCTTTTCGTGTAAAATCATTTAATGTTCCCGTTAAAACAACAGTTTTATTAGTGAAAAATGTATTATTTTGAACTTTAGAAGATTTGTATATCATTCTTAAGCCATATTCTTTCAATCTATTAATCATTTTGATATTTGAACAATCTTTAAAATATTCCACCACAGAATTAGCTATCGCAAAACCAATATCTTTAATATCTAATAGCGATTCTACTGTTTGTTTATAAAACTCATCTATTGATGGAATATTTTCAACAAGAATTTTCGATACTTTTGCGCCAACATGACGAATACCCAATCCGAAAATAAGTTTATCTAAATTATTATTCTTGCTTTTTTCAATCGCATCTAAGAGATTTTGTACACTTTTCTCACCAAAGCGTTCCTTAGTAATTAACTCTTGATAATAATTCTTTAAAACGAAAATATCAGCTATATCAGTAATATACCCATCATTATATAATTCTGTCAATATATTTTCTCCAAGACCATCAATATTATATGCATCTCTAGATGCGAAGTGAATAATCCCTTCAAGATGTTTTGCTTCACAATTCGGATTAACACAATAATAATCAGCTTCTCCTGCTTTTCGCACTAATAATGAATTACATTTTGGACAATGAGTAATCATTTTAAATGGTATTTCAATTCCTGTTCTTTTTTCAGGTACTGTTCTTAAAACCTCTGGTATAATTTCTCCAGCCTTTCTTACTATTACATGATCTTTAATATAAATGTCTCTATCTTTACAAAAATCTTCATTATGTAAAGTAGCTCTTGAAACCAAAGACCCAGAAATCATTACAGGTTCTAATTCAGCTACGGGTTTTACAACTCCAGTTCTACCAATTTGAAAAGTTATGTCGTTTAAAATAGTTTCAACTTCTAAAGCTTTAAATTTATATGCAATTGCCCATTTTGGATATTTTGCGGTATATCCAATTTTATCATATAAATCAAATTCATTAACCTTGATAACTATTCCATCAATTTCATAAGGTAAATCAAAACGATATTCATTTACAGATTTAATATAATCTATAACTTCATTAATATTTTTACAATATGTAGTTTTATCATTGATTTTAAAACCTAAATCTTTTAAAAATTGTAATGATTCGTAATGATTATTAATTCCGTTATCAGCTATTGAATAATGCATAAAAGCATCTAATTTTCTCTTAGACACAACTTTGGAATCTAATTGTCTTATAGTTCCCGCAGCAGCATTTCTTGGATTCTTAAATGGTTCTTTATTATTTTTAATTTGAGATTCATTAAGCATTTTGAAATACTTCTTTGGCATAAATATTTCACCACGAACTTCTAAATCTTCTTCATAATCTATTTTCAATGGTATTGATCGAATTGTTTTAACATTCTCGGTAATATCTTCCCCAATAATTCCGTTTCCTCTAGTGGCAGCTCTTTGCAAATACCCGTTGCTATATAAGATTGATACAGATAATCCATCTATTTTTAAATCAACAGTATAAGAATAATCTGAAACTGTTTTTTTTAGTCTAGCATCAAAATCTAGTACATCTTCTTCACTAAATAAATTGCCAAGTGATAACATAGGTTTTGTATGTTTAACTTTATTAAATTTTAAACTAACTTCTCCCCCCACTCTTTGTGTAGGAGAATCTTTTGTAATCATATCGGGATATTTTTCTTCTAATGTTTTTAATTCTTGTAAAAGCATATCAAAATCATAATCTGACATAGTCGGATTATCAAGCACATAATATTCATAATTTGCTTGTTTTAATTTCTTTTGTAATTTCTTAATACGCTCTTTTTCATTCATTTTAAGACTCCATTATTTCATAACTTGGATGATTTTTCATTAATATCTTAATTCCTATAGGACTTTTAAACGCTACTTTTATTTTGTCTTCATCAATTGTAACAACAACACCTTTTCCAAAAGTTTTATGAATAATTTTATCACCTAGCTTAACATTATGTTCAACTTCTCTATATTCATAAGTTTTTATTACTGTTTTTTTAACCTTTCGATGATATGGTTTTTCAATAATTATATTTTTAGGTCTATAAATTCCTTTTTTAATTACTAAATCTTCATCAATTTCATCTATAAATTGAGAATCTAAGTTAACCATAAAATGTCCGTACATAAATCTTGTTTGACAATTCGTTAAAAATACTAAATCTTTGGCTCTAGTTAATGCAACATAAAATAATCTTCTCTCTTCTTCAACATTATTCTGTTCTTGAAGGCTCTGGCTCGAAGGAAAAAGCGTTTGTTCTAGACAGGTTATAAAAACCACTTTAAATTCTAACCCTTTAGCTGAATGTACTGTCATTAAACTTATATAATCTGTTTGATCCATACTTTCTTCAGCTTCTTCTCTTAAAGCTAAATCATTTAACATTGTAGCTAAAATTTCATAATTAGAAAAATTGGAATCGTAATCTTTAATCTTTTCTAAAATAATAGTTTTAAATTCTTTTAAGTTATCTAAACGTCTCCCCGCTTCAAACGCCTTCTCATCATGCAATTCGCTGTTCTCTAACATTTTTACATATCCTGATTGTTCTAAAAGAAGGTCATAAGTTTCTAGCAAAGGTATTTTATCAATATTTGTTTGTATGTTAATTATATCATTTTTCAATTTTATTAAAGTATTTTTGGTTTTTTTACTAACATAAGGCATATCAATGTCTATTACATCCATTAATTTT
Source organism: uncultured Candidatus Izemoplasmatales bacterium (assembly GCA_964611005.1). GTDB lineage: Bacteria > Bacillota_I > Bacilli_A > Izemoplasmatales > Hujiaoplasmataceae > 4572-104. Next base: position 3,509 of record CAZSZZ010000124.1, read on the forward strand.
AAATTGTGTAATTTAGCATAAGAATTTAAACGGCTATAAGTTACATTTCCAAGTCCCCTTTTAGGAATATTACATATTCTTGAAAATGCATAATCATCACCTTTATTTATAAGCAATCTTAAATAAGCTATTATATCTTTGATTTCTTTTCTCTTATAAAAGGAAACATTTCCTATTACTTTATGAGACATATTATATTTTAAAAATATATCTTCAAACTTTCTGCTCATAGAATTATTACGATATAAAATTGCAATATCTTTCTTTTTATATCCATTATTTAGTAAAAATTTAATTTTATCATATACATAATAAGCTTCTTCTTCCTCATTGCCAGCTTTATAATGAACTATTTTTTCACCCTGACCTAGTGTAGAAAACAATTCTTTTGGAATGCGTGATGTATTATTTTTAATAACTGAATTTGCAGCTTTTAAAATATTATCTTTTGATCGATAATTTTGATTTAATATAATTTTCTTAAATGTTGGAAAATCAGTCATAAATTTCTGTATGTTTTGAATATTAGATCCCCTAAACGCATATATACTTTGGTCTTCATCTCCAACAATAAATATATTTTTGTGTTTAGCTGATAGTAATTTTACAATATTGTATTGAAGATCATTAGTATCTTGAAATTCATCAACTAAAATATATAAAAACATATTTTGATATTTTTCCAATACATTTGGATACTCACTTAAAAGTTTTAATGTTAAAACTAATAAATCTTGAAAATCAACTAAATTATTATACT
>CAZSZZ010000125.1:0-4234 GCA_964611005.1 uncultured Candidatus Izemoplasmatales bacterium
GTGATATAATGATAAAAGGACTGTATATTCATATACCATTTTGTGAACAGATTTGTTCTTATTGTGATTTTACGAAAATGGTTGTGAACGATAAGATAAAAGAAAAATATATTAATGCTTTAATCCAAGAATTAAGGCATTATCAAAATTATTATGCTGATTTAAAAACCATTTATATTGGTGGAGGCACTCCTAGTAGTATAGAAAATAATCTTTTAGAAAAACTATTAGTAGAGATAAACAATGTAATTGATATTTCTTTAATTGACGAGTTTTCAATTGAGACTAATCCAAATGATATAGATAACGACTTAGTAGACTTGTTTTATAAATACGATATCAATAGAATAAGTATAGGAGTACAGACCATATCACCTGAGGGAATAGTTGTATTAAGAAGAAATCATCAAGCTGAGGATGTTATAAAGGCAATTGATTGTATTAAGAAATCCAATATAAAAAACTATAACTTAGATTTTATCTATGGATTTCCTCATCAAACTAAAAAATCCTTAAAAAAAGATATCCAATTTATTGAAAAATATAATCCTCCACATATATCATATTATTCTTTGATAATTGAGGATAATACATTACTTGGATATAATATAAGTAAAAATATAATAAAACCTCTAGATGACGATTTAATAGCTGATTATGCCATATATATAAACTGTGAATTAAAAAAACTCGGATATGTTCACTATGAATTCTCTAATTTTGCTAGAAATAATTTATATTCAAAACATAATATGATTTATTGGGATTTAGAAGAGTATATTGGAATTGGATTAAATGCATCTTCATTTTATAATAATCGTAGATATACTAATCCTAAGAAGATTACTGATTACTTTAATTCTATTTTTAATAGAAAATATTATTTAAAAGAAGAGGCATGTGTTTTAGATGTAGAATTTGTTTTAATGGGACTTCGCAAATTAAAGGGAATAGATATATTAGAATTTAAAAGAAGATTTAATATTGGTATATTTGAACGCTTTCCAGGATTAAAAAAGTTTTTAGGCTCTAGTCTTTTGGTATTAGAAAATAATTATTTACATTTTACTGAAAAAGGTGTTCTATTATCTAACCAAGTATATTTAGAAATAATATAGGTGATATTATGTTAAGAGTTAATTTAAAGGAATATATATATTATTTAAAAATAACAAAGAATCTTTCTAAAAATACTATTATTTCCTATGAAAGAGATTTATTAGAATATCTTGATTTTATTGAAAAAAACTATAAAATTAAGAATATCAATATGATTGAAAAAAAACATATTGATAACTTTATCAAATCACTTTCAAGAAAAAAGATTAGCACTAAAACAATAACTAGGAAAATATCATCAATTCATTCGTTTCACAGGTACTTATTATCAGAAAAAATGGTTAGTCATGATGTGGTTGAAAAAGTTAAAAAACCTAAGACCTCTAAAACTCTACCTACAGTTTTAAATATAGATGAAATCGAACGTTTTATTGACGCAAGTAACGGTTTAGGCAAACCACTTGATTTAAGGAATAGAGCTATGGTAGAATTAACTTATGGCTCAGGACTTAGAGTTTCTGAATTGCTCAATTTAAAATTGTCTGATTTGCATCTAAATATGAATTTGGTTAATATAACTGGTAAAGGAAATAAGGAAAGAATTGTGCCTTTAGGAGAAGAATCCATCTTTGCGATTCGGAAATATTTAATTGATGGTCGTTTAAAATTAAATCCTAAAGATAGTAGCATAGTATTTTTAAATAAAAACGGGAACCAATTAAGTCGTATTGGCTTTTATAAAATAATACAAAATATTGCTAGAAAAGCCAACATTCATAAAAAAATGTCTCCTCATACTTTGAGACATTCATTCGCAACTCATCTTTTAGAAAATGGAGCTAGTCTTAGGAGTGTACAAGAATTATTGGGGCATGAAGATATTATGACTACAGAAATTTATACACATGTTAGTAAAAAAATTATACAAAAAGAATATGAAATGAAACATCCGCGTGCCCAAGGAAAGAAGGAATAATATGAAATTTAAAAGAATATTCTTAATAGTAATTGATTCAGTTGGTGTAGGGGAACTTCCTGACGCTAATAAATTTAATGATGTGGGAGCTAATACAATTGGCAATCTTGCTAAGGCAACTGGCGGGATTAAATTACCCATTTTACAAACATTCGGTTATGGAAATTTAACTGATATTTTAGGAGTACCTCCAGTTGAACATCCTAGAGCCAATACCACAAAATTAGCTGAATTATCAAATGGAAAAGATACGATGACCGGACACTGGGAAATTATGGGGATTAAAACTAGTAAACCATTTAAAACATTTACTGAAACAGGATTTCCTGATGACTTAATTAAAAAGATTGAAGAATTATCGGGAAGAAAAGTTGTCGGCAACAAAGCCGCTTCTGGTACTGAAATAATTAAAGAATTAGGACCTCATCAAATGGAAACAGGGGATTTAATAGTTTATACAAGCGCTGATTCAGTATTACAGATTGCGGCACATGAAGAAGTAATTCCTCTAGAAGAACTTTATGATATTTGTCATAAAGTTAGAGAGTTAACCTTAGAAGAAAAATGGAGAGTAGGAAGGATTATCGCAAGACCATATTTAGGTAATCCAAAAGATGGATTTGAAAGAACTCCAAATAGACATGATTATGCACTAAGTCCTACAGGAAAAACTGTTTTAAATATCTTGGAGGAACAAAAATTCGATGTAATTTCCGTTGGTAAAATTCGTGATATTTTTAATGGATCAGGTATAACTGATCATTATGGAATTAAATCAAACCACGATGGCATGGAAATTACAACTAAACTTACTAAAAAAGACTTTACAGGATTATGCTTTATTAATTTAGTTGATTTTGATGCGAAATATGGACATCGACGTAATCCTGAAGGTTATAAAAATGCTATGGAAGAATTTGATAGAGATTTAAAAATATTGATTGACAATCTAAATCATGATGATCTTTTGATGATTACAGCCGATCACGGAAATGATCCAACATTCCCTGGAACTGATCATACTAGAGAATATATACCACTATTCATTTACGCTCATGATTTTAATGGTAAGTTTTTACCAGTTGGAGATACTTTCGCAAATATAGGTGCGACAATTCTAGAAAATTATAATTTAAAAGGAACCAAATACGGAAAAAGCTATTTCAAAATGTTAGAATGAATATTTTTATATAAAAAAAACTCAGTTATTATTTGACTGAGTTTTTTATTGGCTAAAATAATTAGGAAGTTTACTAGATTTCTCTAACTCTCTGATTTTCTTATTTTTTTCATAATTCATTCTTTTTTCACTATTTTTCACTATTTGTTTAATTATTTTATTATTCTTAGCTACTTTTAAATATGGATAATATGTTTTTAAAATTTGGTCAAAAGCGAGGCTTAATTTACTATAATATTTCTCGTTTTGAATAATTGATTGATTATATTCTTTTGTTAAATTTAAAATAGCGCTCTGGAATGAAGATTTTTGTTTTTCACAGTGGACAATATAGCGTTTTTCTAAACTATCCAATTCAATTTGTTTTTGTTGTATTTCTTTTTTAGATTTGTTAATAATAATATCTTTTAAATTACTTATATTATCTAAAATTATTTTATCATCTTTTTCCAATTTAAAAAGTTTTGTTTGATATGATAATTCTGTTTTTTCAATATTATTAGCGTATTCCTTTTCTAACAAGCTGCGCTCCTCTTGGAATTGATCTATTTGCGAAAGATAAAGTTCTTTATCAATTTCAGGTTGTTTCTCAAAATAAATAACTCTAAATTCTTCAATTAATTTTTTTGTAGAATCATCTAATTCTTTTTCAGCTTGTTTAATTTTCAAAGAATTACGCAGTTTAATTCTCTCTAAAGATTTAAAAAAAGTAGGGTCAAGAATATTCACTTTATTTTCTAAATAAGGTTTCAATATTTCATAATGATCTTTAGCTTCTCTATAGAGTTCTGTCATTTCTTCAATGGTGTCTTCTCTTATTATTTCAGCTTCCTTTAAGGCTTCATCTAAGTGTTTATCTAAATCATTAAGTCTTTTTCTAGCATCAATTATTGCAGGATTATTATTAATTTGTTTATCAATAGCCTTGATTAAATCATCGTTAATATTTTTATTCCTAGATATTTGTTTTTCTAAGTTTCGTTTTTGTTTAGAATTATCAATCATTTGCAACATATAAG
>CAZSZZ010000126.1:0-4119 GCA_964611005.1 uncultured Candidatus Izemoplasmatales bacterium
CTTCATCCATCAGTAATTTAACACTTGTTTTAACTATTTTTTCCTCAAATAATATAATACTAAGATAGAGTAAGAAGAGAATGTTAGTAATAAAGAACCATAGTTCAAAAAGAGCGCTATGCCAAAATAAAACTATCATTACTATAGAACCTGCCCAAATTATTAACAGCCAAACAGAAATAAATGTTCTAAGCCTCGGATTTTCTTTTGAAATCCTTTTAGCAAAAGGAACTAATCCTAGATATAAGAATAAAGCTAATAATCCGCTAGTAATAGTATGAATGACTTGCCAAAATGGATAATCATCTTTTAAAGATGGAATTAATGCCGTAGCTATCATAAAAAAAGTTGCTAGGTATATAAATATTCTTCCATATTTCGTTGAATATTTCTCTAATTGAAATAATGCTAAAACCGCAATCTCAATTGAAGTCCCACATACAATTGCCCACATAATGAATATTATTCTATAATTAAAAAAATTTCCTATATTACTCATTGTATAATAAAGAGGATTCTCAAGCATACCAAATGCTAATGTAAATAACAAAGAAAATAATAGCAATGACATAACAGCCGTTCGCTTCCTTCGCTGCATAGTTAGATTCTTTTGAATATCATATAAATTTTTTCGTTCTAAATCTTTTCTTACTTGTTCATAATTTATAGTTTCCATTATCTACTCCTCTATATTTTAGAACTAATTTACTATCCATATACTAGCAAATTACATTATTGTTGTCAATAAATTCCGAGATAAGTTTTTTATTATTCTATAAAAAATTAAAAGCACTCAAAAGAGTGCTCTATTCTTAAACTATTGCTACAATTAAGAGGAGATAAAACTTTATAGCAACAGATTTTCAGGTTTGTGATAGTAATATCCTTGTTGAATTTGACAACCTAAATTCATTAGGGCCTTACTTTGTTCAATAGTTTCTACTCCTTCAGCTACTATTTCTTTATTAGTTTTTGAAGTTATTGTTCTTATCATTTTTATAATTTCTTGATTACTAAATTTATCTATATTTTGTACAAAATGTGCATCAATTTTAATCATATCAAAATCTACAACTTCTAATATTGATAACGATGAATACTCAGTTCCAAAATCATCTAAAGCAATCATATAACCATATGATTTATACATATCTATATGTTTAAGACATAGGTTGACATTATTAACAAAAGTGCTTTCTGATATTTCAATATATATATCATTTGGTTTTAATCCTAGTTGATTTACTTTATTATTAAAATATTCGAAAAAATGAATATCTAGTAATGTTGTTGGTGTTATATTTATTGTGACTTTGGAATTTTTAAACTCTTCTTTTTCTCTAATTATTATAAAAGCTTCTAAAGCTTTTTCTGACATATATTTTTCTAAACGATTTAATAAATTTGATTCTTTTGCTATTTTAAAAAATACCGTTGGAGGAATATACCCAAATTCATTATCCTTCCATCGAGATAGTTCTTCTATAATAAATACCTCTTTGGTTTTGCAGTTTATTGCCTTTTGAAAAAATACTTGAATTTCATCTTCATCAAGAGCTTTTTTTAGTTTATTAGCAATCTCTACATTATATCTTAAGTCCTCTCTCATTCGACTGTTAAAACGATTAATTTCAAACATATTATTATTAATTGCATTTTTTAAAGCTATGCTTGATAATGGAATCAATTCTTCATAGTTTTTAGTATCTTCTGGATATACAGCGAAACCTATTTTTTTATCTATTTGTAAATTTAAATTTTGAATTTTATAAGATTTATCGATGAATGTTTCGAATTTATAAAAATATTTTGATATTGAGTCTTTACTTATATCACAATTTGTACAAAGAATTACAAATCTTGAATCTGTATATCTAGCAACTAAACAATCATTAGTTAGAAATTTTTTTAAATCATCTGCTACTTTATTTAATACTTTGTTTTTTGTTTCATATCCATAATAGTCAGATATTTCCATTAAATTCATAACTTCTATACAAAAAGCTATTCCTGTATGAACATCATGATTCTTTTTAATATAATCAAACATTCCATTTTCGTTAATTAATCCTGTAAAAATATCTGTTTCAGAATAAAACTCTTTTACAATCTCTGAATTCACTAAGAAGCTTACATCACTTCCATTAGCTATTATAGTTTCTATATTTCCTCTTGAATCTAAATTACAATAGTATGACAAGAAAAACCATTTTTTACTATCGGATTTTTGAATTTTTAAAATGCTATTTATAGATCCTTCACTTCTTAATTTTTCAAACCAAGACGCATCTTCATTTCCAAATTGATGATAAATATCAAAAATTGTTTTGTTATGAATGTTATATAATGATATTTCAAATTCTTTCATAGTTGTTTTGTTCGCAAATAGTAATCGTCCTTTACAATCAAGCATAAATATAATCTCTTTTGAATGTTGATTATATTTACTCTTATCATAATTTTGAAATATTGTTTTAGGATAACTATAATTATTTTCACTTTTACCTTCTTTTAATCCTAAGATTTTATTGAAAGAAAAATTATTATTATGAGAAATAAATTTTATATTTAAATGTTGGAAATTACTGTATACACCAAAAATAATAATAACTGGGAAAGTAATGAATATAATGTTAAGATAATCATAAGTAAAAAGATAGTTTATAGACTTTAGAAACTGCCCTTGAAATATTATTGAATTGTTAACAAATAAAATTTTGTTTGTAATTTCTAAAATATTAGACAACATCATATTCACCTCGCAATCCAATATCTGATTTTGTTATACTTATTATACAATAGATATATTAGTAAATAACAGTGCACATATGTCGCATTTGTTAAATATATGCCATTTTTTGACATGTTTTATCGTATTTTTTCGTTTTTATAAAAAAAAACAACAAATTAATGTTGTTCTGATTTAATTAATTCAACCACATAATCTTGAAAATTAATATCAAAATCTTTTTCAATTAAGTCGTTAAATTTTTCAAATTTGGAATGATTGTCTTCCATACTTAACACATTATAACATCTTAAAATTGAATTATTAAACTCATCATTTTTTCCTAATGCATGGTAAGATAACGCTTTATAATAGAAAAAATATTCCCATAAATAATATTGTTTATATAATATACCTCTTTTAATCCCTAAATCACAATAATATATAACCTTTGAATAGTCTCTTTTAATTCCATAAGTTTTTGCGATTCTCATTAAAATTAAAGTGTAAATATAATCACTGTCACCTGCCATTATATTATCATCTGATTTAAATATATCATTTAAATGATTAAGCAATATTTCTTGTCTCTCTCCAGAAAAAATACTTAATAAAAAGCTTAATATTAAAACTTCAACATCAGTAAAATATACTTGTTTTAATATATTAGGATAATCTATTAAAACAGATATTTTATTTATTACTTCATTCATAGTTAATTTTCTAGAATAATAGTCATAAACTATCTTTGCATGTTCAAAATACTTTCTGCCCTCTTCAGAAATGATTAAGTCTTTTTCTAGATCTTCCTTAATTTTATTTGCATTTTTGTAATCGTTATTAGCTACTGCATTATAAAAATTGTTAATTTTTACATACTGCATATTTTTTTCCTTTTCAAATTCAGCTAATAATTTTTTAGTTGTAACTCCAAATTTTTCAGCGAACTGGTTTATCTTCTCATAAGGGATAACACTATCCCCGTTTTTGTACCGCTGATATTGCCTTATAGATACTACACCCGAAACAAATTCTTCCTGAGATAAATTTCTACCAAGACGTATTTTTTCTAAATAATTGCTTAATTCCATCGAATTCATATTATTTTCTCCATAATGCGACACATGTGCGCTGTTTATTTATATGTTTTTACGTTAATATATGTGTGAGGTGAAAGAAAATGAAAAAAATGATTTTAGTATTTGTTATGTTATTAGGTTTAGGATTTGTTAATGTTAGCACAAATAATTTTGTAAAATACGATAGTAATAATTTTGATTTGTTAGATTTTGAAGATTCTGGTGAACCTGAATATATCTTGTTAGACTTTGAAGACTCTGGTGAACCTGAATATATCTTGTTAGACTTTGAAGACTCTGGTGAACCTGAAT
>CAZSZZ010000127.1:0-4008 GCA_964611005.1 uncultured Candidatus Izemoplasmatales bacterium
CTATATAATAATATATTAAAGCAACGATGAATACTAATAAGGTAATTATAAAGATTATAATATACACTAAATTTATATTTCTTATTTTATCATAATATTGAGAAATATAATAGGCAATTAATATTCCTAGTATAAAACCTGTTAGAATATCAGTTAAATAATGTGCTCCAATGTACATCCTGCTTATAGATACTAAAATGGTAACTATAATAGCTATCCATAACAACCATTTTTTTTTAATAAGAAAATATAATCCAAAATAATTAGTTGAAGCTATTTGTGTATGACCGCTCGGAAAAGAATACCCTTGGCTAGTTTCTGGCCTTAAATTTATAATGTTTGAATCTACCAAATAAGGTCTTGTACGATGAACTAATATCTTAATTAAATTATTAATACTTAAAGATACAAAAACAATTAACCCCATCTTTTCGCCTATTAATTTGTCATAACACCAATAAACATATCCCAAAATTACAATCAAGACTAATTCTTCCCCCAACATGGTAGTTATTTCAAAGAAAAAATCTAAAAATGTATTTCTTAAAGATTGAAGCCAATGAATTATATTTAATTCAAAATCCATGAGCCCCTCCTATAAAAGACCATAAATTAATAAACCTAATATTCCAGAAATAAGTACGATATAAATTGGATGAATTCTTTTTTTCAATTTTGAAACTGAAAAACTAACTATAAAAATAATAATGGCTCCTAATTGAAACTGAAAATGTTGAAAGTCGAGGTCGACAACATTAAATACACTTCTAAGTATAAAGGTCAAAGCAACTGACATAATTATTCCTGGGACAACTGGAGAAATACCATTTAAAAAACCATTAACATATTTATTCGTTTTGAATTTATGAAATGCCATTGCGATGAATAAAATGATAAAAAAGGAAGGTAATATAACTCCTAAAGTGGTAAATATAGCTCCTAATATTCCCGCCTGATTAAAGCCAATAAAAGTAGCTATATTGATAGCGAAAGCTCCGGGAGTCGATTGTGAAATTGCGATGAAATCAATCAATACATCAGTTGATTCCACCCATCCATTTTTTATTACTTCTTCGGTGATTAAAGGTATCATTGCATATCCACCACCAAAGGTAAATAAACCTATTTTGAAAAATATTAAAAACATTTTTAGCAACAAGAAAATATAATTAATCATGAGTATTCACCTTGGATTCTTTGTTTAATAAAACAGTATATATAATACCTATGATTCCACCAATTAAGATTACATAAACTATAGGTATTATATTGAAAAATCCCATAATTAAGCCAAATACCACAAGAATATATGTCAATATATTTTTTTCAACTTTTTTATATATTCTTATTGCTGCGTTCATTATAAGTACTGCAACACCCACGCGGATTCCCATGAATGCGTATTCTACATATTGATTATTTTTATATTGCATTAAGAAAGCTGAAATTATCATTATTATAACTAGTGATGGTATACTCACTCCAATGGTCGCAACTATACTACCTTTAACTTTAAGCACCTTATACCCTACATAAGTAGCTGAATTAATCGCGATTGGCCCAGGTGTAGATTCAGCTATAGCAATAATATCAACAAATTCTTTTTCTGTTAACCAATGATATTTATCCACTGCATAAAAATGGATTAACGGTATCATAGAATAACCGCCTCCAAATGTAAATAAACCTATTTTAAAAAAAGTAAAAAACAATGTAAACATAATAGCTCCTAGTTATTTTTATATTTATTCAATTGTTCATTTATAATATCATATACTTTTTGTGAAAGGCTAACTGTGTCTAAATCTTTGTATTCTTCATATGTAATTAAAGGCAAGATATGCATATAAACTTTAGTGGGTAAAATTCTCCATTTTTTAGCTAATTTATGCATATCATAAATACAAATTGGTGATATATCAGCCTTAGCTTTCTGTGCAAGTTTAAATGATCCTGGTTTAAATTCAATTAATTCATTCTTATAAGTTCTTTTTCCTTCCGGAAATACTCCCATAGGTTGGCCGTTTTTTACCTGCCCTATAGCTTTAATTATCGATTCTAAAGCACTTCTATCAGAATACCTTGTTATTGGAATGTTACCTAAGCTATACATTAAATTCTTTAATATTGGAAATCTAAACAATGGTTTTTTAGCTACAAAAGCTATAGGAAAATTTTTATATACTTGCATAATAAATAAAGGATCTGTATATTCAATATGATTACAATATACAACGAAGTTATTATTCTTTGGGATATTTTCCTTACCAGTTACAATTAGTCTAACTCTGTAATAAAACCTGAACAAATACATACTATAATAGTGGACAACATAATGTTTCCACATAGCTTTCATCGACATTTTCTCAGTAGTATATATAAATATTACAAATAATAATAATAAAACTAAAGCCACAATAATATTGAAAACAATAAATACTAAAAATACTGTAATTATTCCTGAAAAGTCAAAAACGAGATTTATATTAACTGCATATAAAGCCGTTAATATAAATGCTAATATGGCCTGTAAAATAACTAACATGATTATCTCCTCTCATAAATAGCGAAGGTTAAATCACTATGATCTTCTGACCAAATCAGTTCAAACTCATCTAAGTTAAAGTTTAAATAAACATTTCCGACATGTTCTTTTTTGATATGGGTTATATATAAACGTTTTGCATATGGAAAAGATAATTCGTAGATTGTTTTTCCACCAATTACAAATATTTCTTCTTCATGTTCCTCTTTTAAAAATTCAATCAAATCAGATACAACTTTTACTCTAGGATAAGAAAACCCCTTTAAGGAAGCAACTATTATATTTCTTTTAGGAAGTGGATGGCCTAATTGTTCTAAAATAGAATAAAAAGTCTTATCTCCCATCAATACAGTTTTATTAAGAGTAGTTTTTTTAAAATATATTAAATCTTCTTTATAGTTCCATGGAAGGAGATTATCCTTGCCTATTAAATTATTAGGATCTATCGCAAATATTAAAGATATCATTTAAACAGCCACCTTCCCTTTAATCGCCGGATGTGGTTTATATTCAGTTAATTTAAAATCTTCATAAATATAGTCTTCAATATTTTCATGAAATTTTATTTCCATTTTAGGTAACAATCTAGGTTCTCTCGAGATTTGCAATTTTACTTGTTCAATATGATTTAAATATATATGCCCATCTCCAATAGTATGAATAAATTCATATGGCTTAAGATGTGTAACTTTCGCCACCATCATAAGTAATAACGAATAAGAAGCAATGTTAAAAGGAACTCCCAAAAAAGCATCAGCTGAACGCTGATATAGCTGTAATGATAGTTTACCATCTAATACATAGAACTGATATAATATATGACAAGGGGGTAAAGCCATATCCTTTAATTCATTAGGATTCCAAGCAGAAACGATTAGTCTTCTACTACTTGGATTATTTTTAATTTCTTTAATAACATTACCTAATTGATCATAACCATAAAAATCACGCCATTGTTTACCATATACAGGTCCTAAATTACCATATTTTTTACAAAAGTTTTCATCTGTTTTTATCTTTTCAATATACTCAGAAATAGTTTCTCCTTTATAATCATCTGATTCTTTATATTTCTTATACGGCCATTCATTCCAAATTCTTACATTATTATCAACTAAATACTTTAATGAAGTATCTCCCCTTACAAACCATAATAATTCATGAATAATTGACTTTAAATGTACTTTTTTAGTTGTTAAAAGAGGAAAACCTTCTTCTAGATTAAATCTCATTTGATATCCAAAGGTAGAAATGATTCCTGTACCAGTTCTATCATCTTTTTTAGAACCTTCATTTAAAATATGTTTTAAGAAATCTAGATATTGTTTCATATTTTTTATTAATTAAAACTAAAAAATAAAAGTTTTAATTTATCTCCTTCTATTAAATATTAGTATATTTTTAAATAATTTTTATAAGCATATACTGATTTTATCAGCTAAAATCATCTTTTAATATTATAA
>CAZSZZ010000128.1:0-3986 GCA_964611005.1 uncultured Candidatus Izemoplasmatales bacterium
TCTATCGTTTTCATTTAAAATACGTATCATTAGTAATATTATATCCCAAATCTAACAATTATAACTATTAAACTTCTGACTCTTCTTCTGGAAACTTGTGTTTTGGATTAAATTCCTTAAATTCAGAAACAACTTTTTTAGCAAATCTAACTAAATATTTTCTATAAGCATATATTACAAACCAAATATATGCAGGTGCTAAAAATATAGTTGGACCAAATGTTACAAATAATGTCCATGTCCACTTAGCTAGAGAATGCTTTTTAGCATAATTCCATACCAATAAATATATGGCAAAATAATACAATACCCAAGCGAGTAATCCAGCAACAATGAATATTATTTTTGTATTATCTAACATAATAATTCTTGCAACAAATCCCTGTAGATTTGCATTTGCGATGTTTGCGGTATTAAACCAATTATTATTCAAATAATCCAAAAAATTTTTAAAAATAAAAAATACTTGTTGGAAGAGCAAAACTGCAAATAAAACAAAAGCTACTGATTCGTATGGTCTTTTAACACTTTGTAATTCTTTTCTTTCTTGATTAACTACTTCTTTAATTCCCATTTTCATTTCTCCTATTCCTGTTATTTTTTTTATTAAAATGATAAAGGTTTGAAATTCCTGATGTAATAACAACAGTCATCAAAGCCATTAATCCTAATTTACCTCCCAGTCCATGAAAGTATTCTAAGAAAATATCATAGATGGTACCAAAAATTAATCCTGATAAGATAACAAAAAATATATTAGGTAATCTTTCTTTATTAGACATCCCAATAAAACTAGCTGCGAAAAATATAAAACTATAAGATATATAATTTAAAAAAAATATATTTATAAATAAAGCAAATATAAAACTTAATAAAGCCGAGGAAAACACTGGTGAAATATGAAGCTTTTGAATCAAATAAAATGTTGAGATTATACTCACAAGGCTTACTGCAATGACAATAAACAAAGAAGTATCTCCAGAAATAATTAGATATTCTTTATCAAAAATACTTAATGTAATTAGTGATGAAAGAAAGGCTATGGTTCCTAACTTACCACCATATCCAACAAATAGTGGTTTTGTTAATAAAAATATAAACGCACATAGAATCGCTAAAATTCCTACTTCATAATAATTGAATAAAGCTATTGATACCATTCCAGCGAATGATCCACAGTATATCGGAACTTCATATTTGCGAAATAAAAAATACCCCAAAATCCCTATAAAACTAGATGCTAAAACAGCGGATATGCTGAAAAAATGTACAATACTATATGTTGAAAAAACACTAAAAATTATAAATAATGCATCTAAATTAATAAATTTAATAATCTTCATTTCTGATTTTTCAATGTGAAATGCATGATATAATCCATAGATTAATAAAATCATAAACAAGATATAAAAAATATCATTTACAATATGTCTTGGTTCATAAAAAACATGAAAAAAAGCATAGATTAAAGCAATAACTATTACAAAAAAGCCTACCCATTGTTGGTTGTTTTTAATAAAATATATTAGTTTTTTCCAAATTGTTTTTACCTTATTCATAATAGATTCCCTTTAAAATATAATATATCTTAAATGTAGTAATATTATATCATTTCAAGTTAATAAAAAAATAGATAGTGAATAATTAATTGATAATTTTTATATTTTGAGCATATTACTTGAATTATTATCAATTTGGTATTATTATATTATTGTAATCATTACATTTTATGAAAGGAATAATCACGATGAAACAAGATTTTCAAGAAATTTGTAAAAAACTGAATATAAGTCCATCTATAACTAGAAAGCAAATATATAATTATCTAGATGGTCATAGGACCCATCCTACTGTCGATGAAATATATCATGATTTAGTCGTAGATTTACATACTTTATCTAAAACTACAGTATATAATGTTTTAAAATTATTTATTCAGCATAATTTAGTTAATGTTATTAATACTACAGAAAACGAAAAGCGTTATGAGATTAACGATATGAAACATTCACATTTTTTATGTAAAATATGTAATAAATTATATGATATTCCTCAAGTTACACTATCATATGATAAAAACAAATTGTCAGGATTTTCTATCGAAGGTGAACAAGTAACTTTAATAGGTATTTGCCCTGATTGTATGAAACAAAAAAATATAAATTAATATAAAAGGAGAAATTTATTATGGAAGAAATTAAAGAACGTTATACAATGCCACTAATTGGTGACAAAGCCCCAAGTTTTATCGCTACAACTACACAAGGGGAAATCAATTTTCCTCAAGATTTTGAAGGAAAATGGGTAATACTATTTTCACATCCAGCTGATTTCACACCAGTATGTACAACTGAATTCATGACTTTTACAAGTATGATTGATGAATTCAAAGCTTTAAATACTGAATTAGTTGGTTTATCAGTTGATTCATTATATTCTCACATCGCTTGGTTAAGAAAAATCAACGAATTAGAGTGGAAAGGTTTTAAAAACTTAGATGTTACTTTCCCATTAATTGAAGATATTAAAATGGATGTAGCTAAGAAATATGGTATGATTCAACCTAATCAATCAAATACACAAGCTGTAAGAGCTGTATTTGTAATTGATCCAAAAGGTGTTATTAGAACTATATTATACTATCCTCTTTCTACAGGTAGAAACTTTGATGAAATCAAAAGAATCATTCAAGCTTTACAAAAAGCTGACGCAGAAAATTGTGCAACTCCAGCTGATTGGAGACCTGGTGATGACGTTATCGTTCCTCCTGCTGGTTCTTGCGGAACTGCAAAGGAAAGAATGGAAGAAAAAAGTGATGATCAATATTGTTTAGATTGGTTCATGTGCTTTAAAAAATCAAAATAATTAATTAAAAAAAGGCTCATTTGAGCCTTTTTAATTTGTTTCTATATTGTTATTTGTCCAATCATTTATAAATTGAATTAATTCATCAAATTTAGGACTTTTTGCATTTCTTACATAAAATCCACTGGTTGACATTCCTGTTAATAATGCTTCATTAGGTTTTAATTCCAGCAATAATCCTAAAATAAATCCAGCATTGAAATTATCTCCAGCTCCAGTTGATAGTTTAGGTTTAGAAATATATGGACCTTTTTCAAAGAAATAATCACCGTTAATTACACAACTTGAGCTATCAACAGGATGAACTACAACTCCATCTATTTCTAAATAGTTATATAACCCAATATTTAAATCTTTCAATGTTACTTCCATATTCGCTAAACTCTGGTTATCAAATAAATTTAAAACATTAGCTACATCGTAAGCTTCTTTTTTATTTAATCCTAAGACTACAAAGAATTTTGATTTAAATTCTTTTAATAAATTCAAAGCTTTAATAATTTCTTTGTTTTCTCTTTTTTCCGGATCAGCAATATCCACAAAGAAAACAGGTTTTTTGTCTTTATAAGGTAATTCAGGTAATATTTCTTCTACCATCTTTTCCCAAATATCAGTCATATGAGGTAACATTGACCAATTAACAGAAGCAAATAAATCTGATTCGGATAATAATTTAGTAAGTTTATCTTTTCCAACAATATCAATTAAATGTTGATAATCAACATCATTTAATGATGACATTTTACCTAATAATAATTTACCATCATCAAATTCCAAAGCATCGGTATGTCCATTTTTGGCTATTGAATAAATATCTACCTTTTCTTCCATAGGTTTAAATACATCTTCAATTGTAGGATATCCTAAAGCTCCTATATAAGTTATTTTCGCATTAAAATTTGATAAAGCATTGCACATAATAGGTCCATTACCACCTATTTTTTGAACTGTTGGGACTAATTCTATATTTGTGGACAATCCACCTGCTTTTTCAATTCGTTTTGCGAAAGATTCTATTTTATTTATCCTTACAAAAGTATCGCTATCTATTCGTTTATCGACTACATGAATAATTTCATCTTTAAATCCATCAAATCCAATTATTATCTTTAATTTTGAAG
>CAZSZZ010000129.1:0-3957 GCA_964611005.1 uncultured Candidatus Izemoplasmatales bacterium
TATTATATTTAATGCGATTCCAATTAATATAATAGAGAATTATAATATTATAAGTTTTCATATTGATTATATAAAAGAATGTAGACTTAATGACTTAATTCATGTCTTGTATATTACTAAAGACAATCAATTGTATGTAAAAGGTATAAGGGAAAATGATATAGTATTTCAAGCTGTTATGGATTTGAATACAAGATAATTTTAGTCAAAATAAAAAGGGACCTTTTTGAAAAAAGATCACTTTTTTTTATTTATTATATTACAAAATTACCATCAACGAAAACATCGATTTCGTTATCATTTTCAAGTATACCTTTAACAGATAAATCTGGGCTACCAAACATAAAATCAGTATGTGCCATAGAATGATTATATCCTCTTTTTTTAAGTTCCTCTAAAGATAAATTTGGTCCATCTTTAATATTAATTGTATAAGCTCTTCCAAGAGCCATATGACACGATGCGTTTTCATCGAATAAAGTATTATAGAATAAAATACCAGAGTTTGAAATCGGTGAATCATAACTGATTAAAGCTATTTCACCTAAATAAGAACTTCCTTCATCAAAGTTTACTAGAGTTTTTAATAAATCTTTATTTTTTAAAGCATCGTAATTAACTACTTTACCATCTTTGAATTCAATCCAAAAATCTTCGATTAATTTACCTTGATAATTCAAAGGCTTAGTAGCCACAACTTTTCCATTAACTCCATATTTATAAGGCATAGTAAAGTTTTCTTCAGTTGGAATATTAGGATTAAATAATATCCCATCAGGAGTAAACTCTCCTCCACCAGCCCAAATATGATTTTTAACAAGCTCTACAGTGATATCAGTTCCTAAATTATTTTTAAATTTAAGAGCTTTAAAATTATATTCGTTTAATATATTATTATGTTTTAATAAACGCTCATTATGTTCTTCCCATTCCTTAATCGGATTATTATCAATTGTAACTCTAGAAGCTTTTAATATAGCGTCCCATAAAGCATCCATGGCTTCATCATCGTTTAAATCAGGAAATACTTTTTTAGCCCATATTTTATTAGGAGCCGCAATGATTGTCCACTGAGATTTAGAACTCATCATATGATCATAATAGAAAGATAAAGCTTTTCTAGTAGCTATAGAAGATACCTGTAATTTTTCAGGGGCAACGTCTTTATTTAAATCAGGAATTGGAGAAGAAATAGAGATTGCACAACCACCTTGATTGATAAAATCTTGATACTTATCCACAAGCCATGAAGGAACTTCTTTTAAGGTTTTAAGACTTTGATATTCATATCCATATTTAGCTGCATATTCATCAATCCAATTAACCAAAACCTTTTTAGCCCCAACAAGATACGCTTGTTTAACTATTTCTCTAGCTAATTCCTTAGTCTCAGTAGAAGAATTTACTAATACATATTGACCTTTTTTAACATTCGCACCAGTTTGAACTGCTAATTTCGCAAACTTTTCTAGTAATACTTTATTAATCATTTTATCATATCCTTTCATAGTTATTATAATTAAAAATAGAATAAATCGCAATTAAATTAATAAATAAAGGTGAAATTAATCGATTTTCAGAAATGTATTATTTAATGCTTATATTTAAACATATAATTTTGGTGTAAATTAATAGTTATAATTATATATAAGTGGTAAAATATATCTGAACGAAAAAGGAGTTTGAAATCAATGATTTATGATGTATCTTTCTTAATAAAACCAAATATGCAAGTATATAAGAATAAAAAAGAAAAAATGCCAAAAATTAATATTATTTTAACTCATGAATCTGATGGAATATACGAAAGTCAATTAACTATTAATCTTCACACAGGTACACATATAGACTATCCTTTACATATGATTAAAAGAGGAGCTACATCTAATGTTGAAGAGTTAGAAAATCTTATTACTGATGTAAAAGTATTTGATGTATCATATTTAACTGATGGTATCGATTTATATACACTAAAAAAATTTGATATAAAAGAAAATGATTTTATTTTATTTAAGACTAAAAATAGTTTTTCAGAAGAAATTTTATCTGATTTTACTTATTTAAAAGCAGACGCAGCTAAATATTTAAAAGATAAATTAATAAAAGGAGTCGGAATAGATGGATTAAGTATTGAGCGTTTGCAAAAAAACCATCCAACTCATAAAATTTTGTTGCAAAATGGAATAACTATTATTGAGGGACTTAGACTTAAACAAGTAAAACAAAAAATATATAAAATGATTTGTCTACCATTAAAAATATATAATGTAGAAGCTACTCCAGCTAGAATTATCTTAATAGATAAATAAAACTATAGAAAAACCATATTATTAGAACAATATTAGCGAGGTGTGAATATGAAAAGAAGTTCTAAAAAATACGTATATTTCGCATTTATATGGCATGGATTTTTCCTAGCTATTACAGCTTCGATGCTTGATTTAAATACAGTATTTCCCGCATTAATAACAACCTTAACTTCCTCACGAATTTTATTTGGATTAATTTATAGTGTTATGCTAAGCGTACCACTTATTTTTAATATAATATTTTCTCATTATTTAAGAAGAAAGAAACATAAAAAAATATATTTGTTAATTGGAATATATCTAAGGGGAATAAGTTTTCTAGGTATGGCTTTATTCACATTTTATTTTGCTAAAACACATCCCAATTTAACATTATTTAGCTATTTTATATTTGTATTTTTATTCAGTATTAGTGCTGGATTTGCGGGTATATCATATTCTGATATAATCGCAAAAGAACTTGAAAGTAAAGATAGAGTTAATCTATATACTATAAAACAATTCTTTGGTAGTTCTGGAGCCTTTTTAGGAGGGCTACTTATAGCTAAGATATTCTCTATAGATATGGGTTATCCCTTAAATTATTCGGTTAGCCTTTTTATAGGATTTGTCGGCTTAGTTATTGCATCTTTAGGATTTATATTCTTAAAGGAACCTGAATCTATTATTTCTAAAGAAGAACCAGTTTCATTAATACAATATATAAAAAAAATACCTAATGTATTAAAGAAAGATGAAAGTTTCAAATATTTCATAATAGTGGAGAATTTAACAGGTTTTAGTATTATGATTCTTCCGTTTTATATGATGTTTGCGAAAGAGTCTTTCATCTTAGATGATTCTTATATAGGCATTTATTTGATTATCTTAACTGTAGGAACTATTCTTTCTACCATATTATGGGGATTTATTGCTAGAAAATTCGATGCAAAACACATTGTTGGAATATGCATTATTTTAGGAGGATTAAATCCGATTTTAGCATTAATCCTAAGCAATACTACTCCAGCGTTATTTGGGATTATTTTCTTTATTATAGGGTTTATGAGAAGCGGCAGGAAAATTGGATTTGAACCATATTTTCTAGATATAATACCATTAAATGAACGTGTGGAATATTTAGGGATAAGAGGATCACTTAATATTTTGAGAGTAATACTTCCTCTTTTAGCAGGCGTATTGATAAGTTTTGTTGGGTATATATTTACCTTCTTATTAGTTACAGCAATGATGACATTATCATTTATCCAATTATTGAAGATTACAAACAAACAGATAGAAGAGTTTTGTTAATTATAAGCGATAACTTTAACAAACATGCTGGTACTTTTAGAAAAAGGCCATTCCATCCATTTATAGGAAATTATAGTTAATTTATCTTTTAAATCATATAAACCAAAATCGCCTAAACCAAAACCATATTTCTTTAAATAATCTTGATAATATTTATCCATAGAATTTTTTGAATTTAATAATGGTGAAATATCGTTATATAATTGAGTATCTTTTTTAAATTCAAAAATATCACTAATAACAATTAAAGTTCCCTTATCTTTTAATAAGTGTAAAACATTTTGATTAAATTTATGGATTACTAAAGGCATAAAATCTAAAAAATAACTTTTTATATGATTTATAAGTTCTATAG
>CAZSZZ010000130.1:0-3893 GCA_964611005.1 uncultured Candidatus Izemoplasmatales bacterium
ATCTTGGGGATATCAAGGTACTGGGTATTATAGCGCAACTTCAAGATATGGTGTACCTAAGGATTTAATGTATCTAATTGATGAATGCCATAAAGCTGGAATTGGAGTTATTATGGATTGGGTACCTGGACATATTTGTAAAGATGCCCATGGTTTGTATTTGTTTGATGGAGAACCATTATATGAATTTGAAGATATAAATATTAGAGAAAATGTTGTTTGGGGAACCATTAATCTGGATTTAGGGAAGGGTATTACTAAGTCATTTTTGATATCTAATGCATATTTTTGGATGGATTATTTTCATATAGATGGTTTTCGCCTAGATGCTGTTTCTAATATCTTATACTATCTAGGTAATATGCATATAGGAACTAATTATGGAGCTATTGAATTTCTTAAAAACCTATCCTACGCAATTAAAGAAAAAGACTATTCTGTTTTATTGTTCGCAGAAGATTCCACTACATTTCCAAACCTTACAACTCCAGTCTTAGATGGAGGAATTGGATTTGATTATAAATGGAATATGGGATGGATGAATGATACTTTAAAATATTTTGAAAAAGATCCAATCTATAGGAAATACCATCATGATTTAATAACATTTAGTATGGTTTATGCTTATTCTGAACATTTTGTATTACCACTTTCTCATGATGAAGTAGTTCATGGGAAGCGTTCTTTAGTTGAAAAAATGCCAGGTGATTATTGGCAAAAATTCGCTAATTATAGAATATTATTAGGATTACAATTTACTCACCCAGGTAAAAAACTATTATTTATGGGTAATGAATTTGCGCAAATTCATGAGTGGAAAGATAAGGAAGAATTAGACTGGTATTTATTAGAATATCCACTGCATAAAAGAGCTAATAAATTTGTCAGAGATTTAATTCAAGTTTATAATTATCATCCTTGTTTTTGGGAGTTAGATCATAATCCTAGAGGCTTCTCTTGGATTGATCAAACAAATTATGAACAATCAATATTTTCTTTTATTAGATACTCTAAAAAGGAAAATGATTTTGCGGTTGTTATTTTAAATATGACACCTAATGCCTATGAATCATTTTTTGTAGGAGTTCCAAAAGCTGGTATATATGAGGAAATCCTAAATTCTGATAAAGATATCTATGGTGGAAGTAATGTATATAATGGATTGCCTATTACAAGCAAAAAACAAAAATACCATAACTTACCTTATTCAATAGAAATTAAGGTAGCTCCACTTTCCATAATAATATTTAAATATAAAGGATAATTATGAAAAAAAAGATGATTTCGATGATTCTTGTCGGAGGTAAAGGAACGAGACTTGGAGATATTACAAATGAGACAGCTAAACCAGCTGTTTCTTTTGGTGCGAAATATCGTTTAATTGATTTTACTTTAAGCAATATTACTAATAGTGAAATTGATGTTTGCGGAATAGTAACTCAATATGAACCATTTGATTTAATGTATTATATAGGAAGCGGATCTTCATGGGATTTAGATGTTTTAGATGGAGGTATTCGCTTTTTAACTCCGTATTCTAGAGGCGATAATATTTTATGGCAAAGAGGAACTGCTCATGCAATAAAACAATACTTTAATTTTATTAAAGGCTATCAAGCATCATATGTATTAATCTTGTCTGGTGACCAAGTATATAAAATGGATTATCAAAAGATGTTAAAACATCACTTGAAATATAATGCAGATATAACAATAAGCGCAACTAGAGTTTCGGATTTTGATGCTAGTAGATTTGGAATCTTAGAAATTGATGATAATTTTACTGTTATATCTTTCGAAGAAAAACCTGATAAACCAAAAACAAACCTTGCCTCAATGGCTATATATATCTTCTCCGTTGAAGTATTAGAAGAATTACTGAATAAAGCGGATGAAAATGACATTGATTTTGGCAAAAATATTATTCCAAAAGCCATAGCTTTAAATAAAAAAATTTCACTGTATGAATTTGAAGGATATTGGAAAGATGTAGGTACGATTGAATCACTTTATCAATCAAATATGGATATGTTAGATGATCCCGATTTTTTAGGATTAAATGTTTCTAAATCTTTGCCTGTTTATTCTAAATCTTTAAATTTAAATCCTCATGTTATCCTTTCAAAAGGTAAAGCAGAAAAATCAGTTATAGCTGATGGATGTTTGATTAATGGTTATATCAAACATTCAACCATTGCATATGAATGTATCATTGAGAAAAATTCACAAATTATCGATTCAGTTTTACTTCCAAATATAACTATAGGTGAAAATGTTTATTTAAAAAAAGTTATCGTTAATAAAGGTACTTCTATACCTAATAATTATCGCTGTATAAAGGATAAGGTAATTTTAGTAACTAATGATAATTTATTTGAAGTAGGTGAGTTGAATGAATAATTTATTTATGGTTATTGATGCTACTTCAAAGAGCAATTTTTCCAAGCTCACAAGGCATAGAGTTCCAGGAGCTTTGCCTTTTGGGGCGAAATATAGGTTGATTGATTTTACATTATCAAACTGCAAAAACTCTCATATCACTAACGTTTCTATTTTTCCTTATGGTAATTATAGATCTTTGTCTGACCATATAGGGTCAGGCAACAGATGGGATTTAAATAGAAGACATGATGGTATCTTTATTTTACCTCCTAAAAGCTTAAATTTAAGCGTAGAGGATTCTATAAGCTTTCAGAGAATGTATGAACATATAGAGTACTTTAATCGCTCTAATCAAGAATATGTAGTCGTATCGCCAGCTAATTTAGTATGGAATGTAGATTATAATATTTTTCTTGAATCTCATCTAAGTAATAAAGCTGATATTACAGAAATTTTAGGTCAAGAAAATAAACGCTTAAAAACATATGTTTTATCAAAAAAACTATTGTTGGAATATATTCGTAGTTATGATCAAATTCAATTTAGAAATCTATCTGATGTTTTTGATTACGCACCTAATTTGAAGAAAAGCACTTATATATATAAACATTCATGTTATTTAATAGATTCTTCAAGGGATCTTTATTTTGCGAATATGCAAATGCTATTTAAAAAAGTTAGGAAGGAATGGTTTAAAAAAGAAAGACCTATTTTTTCTAAAGAAACTATGTCAGCGCCTTCAAGATATGGAAACTTTGCGGATGTTAAAAATTCTATAATTGCCTCTGGAGCTTATATTGAAGGGGAAGTTAAAAATTCTATTATAGGTAGAAAAGTTCATATAGCTAAAGGTGCTAAGGTATTTAATTCTGTAATTATGAACCAATGTAGGATTAAGGAAAATGCTTTAATTGAGCATTCAGTTTTAGATAAAGAAACTATTGTCTTAGAAAATGCTTCAGTTATAGGTTCTCCAGATAAGCTGTTTATTTCAGAAAAAAAACAGATTGTAGTTTCTAACGATGATTTAACAGTTTTACAAGTTAGTTCAGAATGTTTCCCTTATATAAAAACGGGCGGATTAGCTGATGTTGTTGGAGGATTGGCTATTCAATATAGTAAACTAGGAGTTAAATCTCAAGTGATTTTGCCATTATATCCTCAAATAAAAGATAAATATGGCTTGTTTTTAGAACTTAAATCTACCAAAAATATCATTTATGATAATCATGAATATCATGTAAATTTGTATCAGTTAAACAATCAAAACACAGCTTATTTCTTTATTGATTCCTATGATTTTTTTGACAGAGAAAAAATGTATGGCTATAAAGATGATGGAGATCGCTTTGCATTTTTCTCATTAGCCGTAATAGAATTTTTAGATTCTTTAGACCAAGTTCCAAATGTTATTCACATTCATGACTGGCATATGGGCTTATTACCTCTAATACTTAAAGACAAACATTTAGAGTATAAAACATTGATGACTATTCATAATATAGAGTATC
>CAZSZZ010000131.1:0-3849 GCA_964611005.1 uncultured Candidatus Izemoplasmatales bacterium
TCTTCATCCTACTCCCCAATATACCTAGCTCTGAAAATGGTTCAACAACCCTACCAGAAATATATATTTGACTGACTGCGAAGACCGATGCTACAACTATTATTGCAAGAATAACTGCTTTAACCTCCTCATCAATCATCATAGACTTCCTATCAGCCCTAATCTTTCTCACAACAACCCTATTTTTACCCCTAATTTTCAACCACATATTCCAATAAAGTCTTCTACCCAAAAAATATGTTACAACTATACCTATAACACCTATAGCTGAATAGATGATCATACTATAAATATAGTTTCTATAAGCTATCTCCCCCTCCATTTTAGCTTTCAATGCATCATTTTTCACTTCAACTGCAATATTATATGCCTTCTCAAAATATATTGTAGAGTTATTTGCTTCAGCCATCCTAACATATTCTATTGCAGTATTAAGTCTATCTATAAGTAGAGTTACATTCCCCCTAGAATTATATGCATCGACTATACCTATATATGCATCGAAAATAGTTCTCCTAACATTCTGTGGAGTAGAGGATAGGCAAACCATAAATAACATGATGATAGTCAATAATATTAATATAATATATCTCTTCATCTAAATCAAGATAATTCATATATAAATATAGACACAACAGTTCAAAAATACTTAAATCAAAGATTAAAAAAAGGATTAACTGATTTATTATCTCGAGAAAGAATTACAAAAAAATTATTTCACTTTGAAGCTAAAGTACCTTTATATATTAATGTTAATGAACTACTAATGTGTATAAAAAGTTATAGATTAGAAAAAAGCTGGTATATAAATTATTTCGCTATCAAATATTATTATGAAGAGAATAATAATATTATTATAGAATTCATAGAAAATCACTCAATAAAAATAGAATATAAGTATACTTTTTATCAGCAAATTAAACGCTGTAAGCAAATTATAGAATTTTTAAAATTATAAAAGTGTTTTCATTATTTTAAATACGTTATTTTAATGGAAAAAAAATGTATTTTCTAGTATAATTATGTTGCAGGAAAAATTAGGAGGAATTCTTATGAAGAAAAAAACTTTAGAAGATTTACAAGTTAACGGTAAAAAAGTATTAGTACGCGTTGATTTCAATGTACCTATTATTGATGGTAAAATTACTGATGATAATCGTATATTACAGGCATTACCTACAATTAATTATTTGATTGATGAAGGAGCTAAGGTAATTCTATTTTCACATTTAGGTAGAATAAAAAAACCAGAAGATTTAGAAAAGAACTCTTTAGATGTTGTTGCGAAACGATTATCTGAATTATTAAAGAAAGAAGTGAAATTTGTACCATTTACAAAAGGTCCTGATTTAGAAAAGGCAATTGATGAAATGAAACCACAAGATGTCTTAATGTTTCAAAATACAAGATATGAAGATTTAGATGGTAAAAAAGAATCTAAAAACGATCCAGAACTTGGAGCTTATTGGGCAAGTCTTGGAGATGTATTTGTAAATGATGCATTTGGTACAGCTCATAGAAGTCATGCATCAAACGTTGGAATTGCATCGCATTTAGAATCAGCTGCTGGGTATTTGATGGAAAAAGAGTTGAAGTATATAGGAGATACAGTAGAAAATCCTCAACGACCTTTCATCGCAATTCTTGGAGGCGCAAAAGTTTCAGATAAGATTGGAGTAATAGAAAATCTTTTACAAAAAGCAGATAAGATTCTAATCGGTGGAGGAATGGCTTATACTTTTATGAAGGCTTTGGGATATAATATCGGAACTTCAATTTGTGAGGATGATAAAGTAGACTTGGCTAAATCTATTTTAGATAAAGCTAATGGAAAAATTGTTTTGCCCGTTGATGTAATTGTCACAAAAGAATTTAAAGAAGATGCTCCATCACACATATCAACTTATAAGCATTTACAAGATGATGAAATGGGATTAGATATTGGACCAAAAACAATTAAATTATTTAAAAAAGAATTAAAAGGCGCTAAAACAGTAGTTTGGAATGGCCCTATGGGTGTATTTGAATTTGAGAAGTTTGCTGTTGGAACTAAAGCAATATGTGAAGTTTTAGCTAATTTAAAAGATGCTCGCACTATTATTGGTGGTGGAGATTCAGCTGCCGCTGCTATTCAAATGGGATATCGTAATAAATTTACTCATATTTCTACTGGAGGAGGAGCTTCTTTACAATTCCTTGAAGGAAAAAAACTTCCAGGAATTGAAGCACTAGATGATTTACATGATTGTGCAGATGGAAATTGTAATCATTAATATTTCCCTTGCATTTTACACTAAAAACGTATAGAATAAATAAGCTAGATCTTATTAACTATAAAGAAATAGTAAAAATATTAGAATAGGATGATTAATATGAGAAAACCAATTATCGCTGGAAATTGGAAGATGTTTAAAACAAGAGATGAAGCAATTGCCTTTATATATGAAGTTTCAGAGGCTATGCCTTCTATAAAAGAAGTAGATTCAGTTATCTGTGCTCAAGCACCGATGATGAGAGACCTAATAAAGCGCCAAGGAGAAAATCTTAGAATAGGTGCGCAAAATATATTTTATGAAGATGAAGGTGCTTATACTGGAGAACTTTCAGGTAAACTTTTGAAATCATATAATGTAGAATATGTAATTATAGGTCATAGTGAACGCAGAAACTATTTTCATGAAAGTGATGAATTAGTAAATAAAAAAATAAAGGCTGCTTTACGTAACCAAATAGCTCCAATTGTTTGTGTTGGAGAACACTTAGAAGAAAGAGAAAATAAATCTACTAATTTAGTTTTAACTAAACAAATTAAAGCTGCATTCAAAGGTATAAGTGCAATTGATATGGAAAAAATTATTATTGCTTATGAGCCGATATGGGCTATAGGTACTGGAAAAACAGCTACTGCAGAACAAGCTAATGAATCATGTGGATATATTCGTAAATTGATACTCGAATTATATGGTCCTGTTGTTGCGGATACAATTCGCATTCAATATGGAGGATCAGTTAAACCAACAAATATAGATGAATTACTTGCACAAGAAGATATTGATGGAGCTTTAATTGGAGGTGCATCTTTAGATTCTAAGAAATTTATCGAAATGGTAAACGCAGCTGTAAAAAATTAATTTTATATAAAATATAAAATAGGAATATTCTCATGAATATTCCTATTTCTTTAAATAAAAATAGGTAGCATTCTTTATAGAACGATACCTATTGATTATAATTTACCTTTAGTTATCTATTATATAACTCAACGATAAGATTTTCTTTGATTTCAGGTAAAATTTCATTTCGCTCTGGTAATCTTGTATAGGTTGCAGTTTGTTTTTCATCATCGAATAAAATATAATCTTGACGGCTAACGACTGCTTCTAGAGCTTCTTTAATAACAACTAAGTTTTTAGATTTTTCTTTTACAGAAATTACTTGTCCAGGTTTTACTCTAATTGAAGGAATAGTTGCTTTTTTCCCATTTAATAGAATATGACCATGGTTAACTAGTTGTCTTGCTTGTTGTCTTGTTCTTGCGAAACCAGCTCTGTATACCAAATTATCTAATCTTGATTCTAACAAGAATAAGAAATTTGAACCTTGTTTACCAGACATTTTTTTAGCTTCGTTAAACGTTTTGCGGAATTGTTTTTCATTTACACCATAAGTAAAACGTACTCTCTGTTTTTCTTGCAATTGTAATGCATACTCAGATAATTTTCTACGTCTTTGTCCATGTTGACCAGGTGCATATGGGCGTTTATTTAATTCTTTTCCGGTTTCAGATACTGAATATCCTAAACGTCTACTTACTTTCCAATTTGAACCAGTAAATCTTGACATATATGT
>CAZSZZ010000132.1:0-3810 GCA_964611005.1 uncultured Candidatus Izemoplasmatales bacterium
GTTTGTATGATGTGTCGGTAGTGGATACTCCGGCATATGATGCGACTAGTATATACGCTCGTTCTTTAGAATCTATGGAGTTAGAACTAAAGGCTATGGATTTAGCAGAGCAAGAACAAAAAGCAAAAATATTAAGAAAACGAATAAAAATTAAATCACAAATTTAGAAGGAGAAAAGAACTATGAATTTAGAATTAAGACGAAAAGAAATCGAATCAAGACTAACAGAAATTAGAGGCCTTGTAGATAATGAAACAGACATTACTAAACTAGAAGCACTAGAAAAAGAAACAACTGAACTTCAAGAAGAACGAAGTGTTATCGATAAGAAAATGTCAATCGCAAGCAAAGCAGAGATAAAACCATTCATAATAGAAAACAACTCAAAACTTGATAAAGAAAAGCTAGAATCAAGAGCTAAAGCATTAAAAGAAAACAGAGTTATTCAAGTTTCAAGTGAAGAGATATTATTACCAGATCATACAGCTTCAGGATTAGATCCATTACCATTTAGACAAGTATCAACACTGGTAGACAGAGTAAATGTAATTAACTTAAATGGTGGAGAAACATACAAGAAATCATTTGTTAAAAATAATGGTATTGCAGGTACTACACTTGAAGGACAACCTTATAGTGAAACAGAACCTACATTTGGTTATTTGACTATTTCAAAAGTAAAGATTACTGCTTACACAGAAATTACAGAAGAATTAGAAAAATTACCTGCTATTCCTTATCAAGCAGAGATATTACGTAATATCAACATTTCACTCAAAAAGAAAATTAGTGAACAAATCTTAAGAGGAGCAGGAACTACTAATACCTTTACAGGAATCTTTAGTGATGCAGCTGTAGCATTGGCTGATACAGAACCATTAGAAATAGCAGCGATTACTGATTCTACACTTGATGATATTGTCTTTGCTTATGGTGGAGATGAAGAAGTAGAAGGTGGAGCTGTTCTTATATTAAACAAGAATGACTTACGAGCTTTTGCGGGACTTAAAACACAAGAAGGTCGTAAAGTTCATACTATTGATTACGTTAATAAAACAATTGATGGAATACCTTATATCATTAACTCAAATTGTAAAGCTATCTCTAATAGTAATACAGCAGCTGGAGAGTATGGAATGGCTTATGGAGCATTAAAGAACTATGAAATGCCAGTATTCTCACCAGTAGAAATTGGTAAATCAAATGATTATAAATTTAAAGACGGAATTATCAGTTATAAAGCTTCAGTATTCACAGGTGGAAATGTAGTAGGTTATAACGGATTCTTACGTATCAAAAAGAAAGCAGCTGAATAAAATTAATTAATAGTAAGAAAGGATTGATCTCATGGCGATATTAGATATAGTAAAAAGAGCATTACTTATTCCTCAATCAGAAACATACGCTGATGAAGAGTTATTAACTCATATAAATAGTTGCAAAGCATACTTGACTAGCTGTGGGATTGATCCAACTTACATCAATGATGAATCAAATCCAATGGTTAGTACTGTGATCATAATCTATGTAAAGACATTCTTTGGCTTTAAGAATGATGGAAGTGCAAAAGAACTACCGAAGACATTTGATATGTTAGTAGGTCAGATTGCATTAACAAAAGGAGCAGATGAAAATGTATCCTAACTCACCGAACATTAGATTAAAACTACTAACTATGGATTTGGTTCAGAATTCTATTGGTTCTTCAACATACAAACTACAAAACTCAAAAGAAGTAATAGGGATTAATTTCTCTATTACTTCTAATGAATATTATGAAAGTAAGAGAACTGATATTAGAATTGATATTGCACTTAAAATTCAAAGTTTCTTATATGATGGAAGTAAGTACGCTGATATTGCTGGTGACATTTATAAGATAGAGCGAACGTATCAAATAGGGCAGTTCATTGAACTTTACTTGAGTAAAACTAAGATTAGAAAGAGTGACATCATTGATTACGCTTGATGAACTTGGAACAGCTATTTCTGAAATGGTAGATGAGTATGCTGAAGAGATTATTGTAAAACTTGAAAAACGGTTAGATGAGACAGCTAATGAGATAGTGAATTATATAAGAACACACGCACCAAGAAGCGGTAGATCAAAGCCTTTCGCTGATTCATTCGTAGCTGAAGCTCAAGGTAGTGGGATTAATAAAACAATTGTTATCTTTTCGAGTGAAAAAGGTAAATTGACACACTTACTTGAGTTTGGTTTTACACATAGAAGCGGGAAGTATGTTGGGCCACGTCCTTTTATGCGTCCAGCATATGATTTACTTACACCGAAAATGCTTGAAGACATAAAGTCGATTATTGAAAAGGGTGATATGTAATGCAAGAGAAACTAGAAGCTTTATTTGATACACTGAGTTCAGTGTTGCCAGGTAAAGTATCGTATGGAACTAGAGTTGGATTAGAAAGTGATCCAAACTATATCATCTACCAAGAACTAAGTAATCGGAATATAGTTTACGCAGATGATACAGTAGTAACGAAACTAATGGTTATTCAAATAAGCCTTATAACTGAAAAGAAGAATATAGTATTAGAAGAACAAGTAGAATCTGCATTATATTTAATGGGATATGATTATGAATTAGTATCTGAATTTATCAATGAAGATGGATCAGTAAACAGAGTATATGAAATAAAAGAGGAGGTATTTTAAATGGGTAATAAAGTAACATTTGGATTAAAGAACGTACACTATGCTTTAGCTACACAAGCAGAAGATGGAAGTTGGACCTTTGCAACACCTAAACGTTTAGAGGGTGCGCAAGAAATTACAGCTGAAGCTATAGGCGGAAGCACTCAAGTGTATGCAGATGATAAAGTAATAGCAACATTAGTGTCAAACTCAGGTTCAACTGTCACACTTAAGTTTACAGAGATTGATGATGTATTTAAGAAGGATATCTTTGGCGTTTTAGAAGACAGTAATGGAAACCTAGTAGAAGTAGTAAATAGCGAAACAAAGACATTTGCGTTAGGATATGAGATTCAAGGAGATGTCAAAGCAAGACGTATTTGGTATTTTCTATGCACAGCTACACCATCAGGAGATGCAAGTAAATCAAAAGCAGATTCGATAGAAGCTAATTCAATTACATTAAACATTACAGCTAGACCAATTGAGTCTGGAGATAAATTAATATTAAGAGTAATAGCTAGTGTAGGAGACACGAACTATGATACGTTTTTAGAAACAGCACCTAGTTTGCCTACATTTAATTAGGAGATAAATTGATATGGAAAAAACATTAAGACTAGGTGATAAAGATTATCGCCTTCATTCATCATTATTTACAATTATAGATTATCGAAATGTATTCTCAACTGAGTTATTTAGTGATATTAAAAAACTAGATAAATCAAGCATAAAAAAAGAAGAAGATCTATCAACTGTGATTGATACTATCTTCAGAATAATTTATGTATTACATAGACCTTTCAGCAAGCAATCTTACAATGACTTTTTAATGTCATTAGATTTTTCTATTTTAAGCAATCAAGATGAGTTACAAAACTTAACTAATACGATAGGGGAAATGTTAGGAACATTTCAAAAAGGAAACAAGCCCAAGTACGAATCAAAAAAGTAATGAAGAGAATATAACAGCTAATATAATATTTAATTTAGCTCATTTAGGAATCTCTATTGAAGATAGTAAAGTGTTTGATCTGGATACATATTTTGAAATAGTGGAACTTGAAATGAAAGTTATAAATGGAAAACAATCCATAAAACGAGCTACACAAAGCGATATTGATAGATTTCTTTTGTAGATTATCATATATTATGGT
>CAZSZZ010000133.1:0-3734 GCA_964611005.1 uncultured Candidatus Izemoplasmatales bacterium
TTTTCTCTAATTTGATTAATAAATATCGCAATACAATTAGATTTTGATAATGCACCAGAAAGTTTACGCATTGCTTGGGACATTAATCTAGCTTGAAGTCCAACATGGCTGTCACCCATTTCTCCACGTATTTCAGCTTCAGGTACCAAAGCAGCTACGCTATCAATAACGACAAGATCAACAGCTCCAGAACGAATTAAAGCTTCTGTAATTTCAAGAGCTTGTTCTCCCGTATCAGGTTGACTTAAAATCAAAGAATCTATATCTACTCCTAAGCTTCTAGCATACTGAGCATCTAAAGCGTGTTCTGCGTCGATAAATGCGGCATAACCTCCAGCTTTCTGGGCCTCAGCTATTGCATGTAAAGCTACTGTGGTTTTTCCACTTGATTCAGGTCCGTATATTTCAATAATACGTCCCTTTGGATAACCACCAATTCCTAAAGCTCTATCAATGGATAAAGATCCTGTAGAAATAGTTTCAAGATCCATGATTTCAACATTACCAAGAACCATTACAGCTCCTTTTCCGTATTCTTTTTCTATGTTTTTTAATGCAATTTGTAAATTTTTTTCTCTTGTTTTATCTGTCATATTTTCCTCCCGTGTTACCTATTATAAATATTACTTGCAAAAATAGATTTTTCTTTAATATGACTTTAAAATTATTTCTTTATTTTTAATGAAGTAATCAATTCCAGATCCTATTGTAAGCAAAACAGAAATTGTTATTAAAATAACTCCAATTAAATTTATTAAATAAGTATCTATAGGCATAATAAAGAAATAATATGTAAGAGAAACCATTGTAAATGCAGTTTTATATTTTCCCCATTTTGAAGCATGCAAAATTATTCCTTCGCCAACCGCAATAAGTCGGATTGAGGTAACAATTAATTCTCTAGCAAGAACTATCAACACTACCCAAAATGGCATCCACATTGTAAAAGTTCCGGTAAAACTTCTGGTATAAAAATCAGATAATAATAAGAACACCCCTAAAACCAGAAGCTTATCGGCTAATGGATCTGCGAATTTTCCAAATGTAGTGACTATATTTCTTTTTCTAGCAATCTGACCATCTAAATAATCAGTCATAGAAGCTATAATAAATAAAAATCCAATTATCAATAGTGTAGAATTTCCAATTGTGTCTCTAAGCAAATATATAATGACAATTATTGGTATAATAAATATTCTTACTAGGGTTATTTTATTTGGTAAATTCATGATTCTCTCCTAAAAAAATATATTTAAAGTTTAAAATATTTTCATTCGTTTTCTGGTAATTTAACATTGTGATATACTTCTTGAACATCATCTAATTCTTCAAGCAAATCAATGAATCTTTTAAACTTTTCAAGATCTTCATCACTTAATGTAATATAATCATGCGGATAATAGGCCACTTGATCAGTGTAGAAAGTTAAATCCTCTTTGGAGGCTATTAAAGCTTCTTTAATAATATCTAAATCACTTGGCTCTCCAATTATAGTTACTATATCTTCGTCGGTTTCAATATCTCTAATTTCACATTCGTTTTCTAGCATTACTTCCAATGCATCATCGGCAGTCATACCAGAAAAACTAATATGTGAACAATAATCATAGAGATAACTTACAGAGCCAGAAACTCCAATTTTACCTCCAGTTTTTGTAAAGCAGCTTCTAACCTCACCAAATGTCCTATTAGCATTATCTGAAAGACATTCAATTATAACAGTTGAGCCACCTGGACCGAAGCCTTCATACCTTGATGGGCTATAGTCTTCTCCTAATCCTCCTTGAGACTTTTCAATGTTACGATTGATTACATCTGTTGGAACCTGCGCTTGTTTGGCGCGTTCAATCAATCTTCTCAAGGTTAAATTACCGTTTGGATCTGGTCCACCATTTTTCGCTGCCATATAGATTTCTTTTCCAAATTTGGCGTATAGTTTTGATTTCTTCGCAGCTGTCTTCGCCATAGATGCTGCTCTTACTTCATGGGCTCTTCCCATTATATTCACCTACTTATTTAATATTGTTTTTTCTTTATCTAATTTAATTTTTTTAGTTTTATATAAACTTCCCAATGCACGTTTAAAAGCTGATTTTGACATATGAAATACTTTACTAATTATCTCAGGGCTTGTTTTATCAGTATAAGGCATTACCCCTTGATGTTGATTGAGATAATCTATTATGTATAAAGCATCTTTTTCCAACATTAATTCTTTTTGTTCTATCAATGTAGCTGTATATTCATCTTTAGAGTTTTGAATAATAATCTTTGGAGAAATTGCTTCCCCAATACGATATTTTTTTCTAAAATTATTTCTATGCACAAATATTTCATGAAAATCTTCAGTAAAACAAACCAAGCCATGTTCTAAAAGATACATTACATTAGCGTTTACAACTTGATTTTCTAATAAAGGTTCCTTATTAGGATTATAATCAGTTAATTGTTTTCTTCCAATAATATGAGCAAACAATCTCTCATGTTTTTCAATCATTTTGACAAAAACATAGTCATCTTCTTTTGGCCATTTACTTAAATCCTCTGGCAAATCATCAAGGCTTAACAATAAATCTTTAACAATTCCAATGTCTAGGAAAACTCCATATCTAGGTTTTACATTCACTACTTTTAATCGCTTAACTTCATCTAATTGAATTAAGGGAGCTTTTGTAGATGCGGTTATTCTTCCAAGATTATCCGAATAGAGAAAAACTTTTATTTCTTCATTATCTAAATATGGTTTTTTAGCTTCTTTTTTATGTAAAAAAATTTCATTTTCACCATCTGTTAATAAATAAGCTATATCAGTTTCTCGTAATACTTTTAAAGTATTTATCTTTCCTATTTCCATATTTTCTACCTAACTTTCAATTCTAAGATATTATACCAAAAAATAAGAGATAAGTCTATAATATATGACTTACCTCAAAATTTTTATTCAAAACTCTTATTTTTTTCCATTTCAATAATCTCTTTGGAATGGATTTTAAATCTTCTAATAAAATCTCTAAGTGAATAATCGCAGTAATTATATCCTTCTTCGGATGCTTTTAAAACATAATTTTCAAATAAAGATAGTAAATTTCTTTCTTCAAATGCCTTTAATACAAATACAAGTCCGTATTCTTTGTTTATAACTATATGTTGTTGGTAACTTCCTGAAGCTCTAAAGTCTCCAAATGAATTTAACCAAAATAGATATCCGTATCCATATTTATCATAATCAAAGTTCAAATCATCATAATTGGTTTTGATTTGAAGTTTCGTGGCTTCTTGGAGGAAATCTTTTGAAACAATTCTTGAATCATTCCATTGTCCATCATTTAACAATAACAATCCAAATCTTGCCATATCATTAGCTGATATATATAATTCAGTAGCTCCCAAACTATAGTTGTTTATTTCAGTCCATTTAGGCTTTTTAATGCCAACTATTTTGTATAGATTCTCATTTAAAAAATCATTTAAAGATTTATTAGTTACTTTTGAAACTATAGCACTTAATATAAATGTAGCGTAATTATTATACATGAACTTTTCCCCTAATTTAGCAGTTAAAGGCTGATTAAAGAAAGGTTCAATTACATTTTTCATTTTATCTAGTTCAAAGAATAAATCCTTTGTTTGCGGAACTGACATAGTAAGTAAATGCTTTATTTTTAATTGTTCATATTCTTTCAAATACTTATTAACTTCGTTTTTAAAAAAATATAAAACATAATCATCTAGTT
>CAZSZZ010000134.1:0-1170 GCA_964611005.1 uncultured Candidatus Izemoplasmatales bacterium
GTATATGAGTTAATCCTAAAACATTTGTTTTAGATTTATATTTAGAAGTAGTTAATATATCTAGTCTCATAATTTTAGATCGCAAATTATTTTTTATTAAAGAAATAGATTCTGGAATACTTTCAATTATAATGTTATTTATAATAATAGATTTAGGATTTAAAATTTGTGAAATATTATTTATTGTAAGACTTAAATAATCAATAAATTCATTAAATACTTGATTGGCAACTTTATCATTATTATTGTATCTTTCAATAAATTCTTCAATTGTAATTGATTCATCTTTTAATTCTTGATATCTTTCAAGTGTTGCTGGATTAGAGATATATCTTTCTAAACATCCATAATTTCCACAAACAC
The DNA here is from genome assembly GCA_964611005.1 of uncultured Candidatus Izemoplasmatales bacterium. Taxonomy (GTDB): domain Bacteria; phylum Bacillota_I; class Bacilli_A; order Izemoplasmatales; family Hujiaoplasmataceae; genus 4572-104. Next base: position 364 of record CAZSZZ010000134.1, read on the forward strand.
ATTTTTTTCCATTCGGAATTAAAATTGTATGGCCTATTTCGCCTGCAAAACCATTTTCACCGGTGTATAATTTTTTATTTATAATAATTCCCATTCCTACACCGATTCCGATATTTAAAGAAACCATATTATCAAAGTTACTATTAATTATATTTTCTCCAAGAGCAGATATATTAGCTTCGTTTTCTACATAAGTATCTATACCTGTATAATCTTCAATAATTTTTTTAAGCTCAATATCTTTCCATGAAGTAAATGGGGTATACTTAATCTTTTTATTTTTAGATAAAATACCGTATATTCCTATTCCAATACCAATAACACCATAAGTTGAATCATGTGTATTTTGTATTAATTCATCAATAGTTTTTAATAATATTTTTAAATAAGGTTTAAAATCTGTAGTTTCAACCTTTTTATTAACTTCATATAAAATTTCACCGTAAAGGTTTGTGATAATACCATAAATAGAACAAGTTAATAATTCAATACTTAATATTCTTCCAGCATTTTTATTAAGTTTGATTACCATAGCACTTCTTCCACTAGTCCTAACAGTTTCTTTAGTTTCTATGACTATGTCGCGTTCAATTAATTCTGAAACTATAGATGAAACAGTAGCGCGAGTTAGTGTTGTAATTTTAGCTAATTCAACTCTTGAAGTTTCACGAAGTTCAACAAGTTTTTCAACGACAAGGTTTGTATTATAGCGCTTGACTTCTTTTGAGTTTAAAGTTTTCATAATATTATCCTTCCTTGCTTTATAAAATAAATATAACATAAATAAAACCAATTATCAAATAGATA
>CAZSZZ010000134.1:1180-3715 GCA_964611005.1 uncultured Candidatus Izemoplasmatales bacterium
ATCCATGTGGAGCCCCAACAATGTTAAGACCATGGGATGATGATAATAAAAATGATATTGAAAAAGCAAAAACAAGAGTAAAAGTAGCCTTTGAATTTATGGAAAAAATGCAAATAGAATACTTTTGTTTTCATGATAGAGATATAGCGCCTGAACAAGAAACATTAGCAAAGACAAATGAAGTTTTAGATGAAATTGTAGATATTATAGAATCAGAGATGAAACGTACTGGAATTAAATTATTGTGGGGTACTGCCAATCTATTTAGTAACCCTCGTTATGTAAATGGGGCAGCTACTAGTCCAAACGCTGATATTTTTGCATTTGCGGCAGCGCAAATAAAAAAGGCAATGGAGATAACTAAAAGGTTAAACGGCGCAGGATATACATTCTGGGGCGGTAGAGAGGGTTATGAAACTCTTTTAAATACTGATATGAGATTAGAACAAGATAATTTTGCACGTTTATTAAATATGGCTGTAGATTACGCTGAAGAAATAGGATTCAAAGGACAGTTCTATATAGAACCTAAACCAAAAGAACCTACAAAACATCAGTATGATTTTGATTCAGCTACAGTAATGTCTTTTTTAAGAAAATATAAACTTGACAATAAATTCAAATTAAACATAGAAACAAATCACGCTACTCTTGCAGGACATACAATTAATCACGAAATAAGATTAGCAGTTGATAATGATATGTTAGGAAGCTTAGATGCTAATCAAGGAGACTTATTATTAGGATGGGATACAGATCAATTTCCAACCAATGTTTATGATACAACATTAATCATGTATGAAATTATTAGGATGGGCGGATTAACTACAGGCGGATTAAATTTTGATGCTAAAGTAAGAAGACCATCATTTACGCCTGAAGATTTATTCTATGCACATATTGCAGGAATGGATACTTTTGCTATTGGATTAAGAGTCGCTGCTAAACTATGGGAAAATCAAGTATTAGAAGAAAATTTAAAGAAAAGATATAGTTCATATACTAGAGGAGTCGGCGAAAAAATAGTTAATAACAAAGTTGGTTTTAAAGAATTAGAAGATTATATATTGAATAAAAAAGAATTAGATGCTAATGAATCAGGTAGACAAGAATTAATAGAATCTATACTTAACCAATATATTATTGGATAGGAGAAATTTATATGTTTATTGGTATTGATTTAGGAACTTCAGGAGTTAAACTTATTCTTGTAACAAAAGAAGGGAAAGTTATAAAAACCGAGACTGAATCATATAAATTGATTATCCCCAAACCTACTTGGACTGAACAAGATCCCAACATATGGTATGAAAAAACTATTAAGGGATTAAAAAAACTAATAAGAGGATATGAATCTAAAATTGAAGGTATTAGTTTTTCAGGACAAATGCATGGACTTGTTATTCTAGATGAATCAGATAAAGTATTAAGGAATGCAATATTGTGGAATGATCAAAGAACAATCGAAGAAGTAAATTATTTAAACAATAAAATTGGTATAGATATATTACTTAAAGAGACTGGTAATATTGCTTTAACTGGATTAACTGCGCCTAAGTTATTATGGGTAAAAAATAATGAACCTAAAATTTTTAATAAGATTGCCAAAATAATGTTACCAAAGGATTTTATATCATATAAACTAACAGGAGTATTTGCTAGTGATGTAAGTGATATATCAGGGACATTATACTTTGATGTCGAAAATAGAAAATACAGTCAAAAAATGCTTGAAATTCTTCATATTAATCAATTACAACTTCCTCAAATTTTTGAAAGCTATGAAGTTATCGGTAATTTAAAATCTGAATTAAAAAACTTGTTGCATATTACACAAGATGTAAAAGTAATAATTGGTGGTGGAGATCAAGCAGTTGGTGCTATAGGAACAGGAATTACAAATAATGGAGACTGTAGTATTTCATTAGGCACTAGTGGAGTAGTATTTGTAGCCTCAGATAGTTTTAAAATTGATGATAAAAGTCATTTACAATCATATGCTCACTGTAATGGTAAATATCACTTAATGGGTGTAATGTTAAATGCCGGCGGAGCTCTTCAATGGTGGACAAAATCAATATTTGGAAATTATAATTACGATGTATTCTTTAAACAACTTCAAGAAACAAATCCAAATGATGATTTATATTTTCTACCATATTTGACTGGAGAAAGATCTCCAATTAACAATCCTTATGCAAGAGGAGTGTTTATAGGACTTAGATTAGAACATAAAAAGGCAAACATGGATAGGGCAGTAATTGAAGGGATATCATTTGCTTTAAGAGATACATTTGAATTAATAAAAAGTTTAGGTGTGAATATTACAAAAATACGAATTACTGGTGGTGGAGCAAAAAGTGATATATGGATTCAAATATTATCTAACATAATGAATGTAGAAATAGAGACGATTAAAATCGAAGAAGGACCAGCATTAGGGGCTGCTATATTAGCTATGGTAGGAAGTAAAACCTATAAAAGTGTAGAAGAAGCTTGTTCGAAAGTTGTCGTAATAGATAAACTGTATAAACC
>CAZSZZ010000135.1:0-3651 GCA_964611005.1 uncultured Candidatus Izemoplasmatales bacterium
TTATTTCTTTAGAACGCTGGTTTAAAAAATGTATCATATTATTATCTATCTTAATGAAACCATCATTTTGTTTTTCTAATAGTTTAGTATATTGATCTATGGATTGTTTAATAGAAATATGATTATCAAAGTCTCTTAATAATTTTTTTAAGATTTCTTTACCTAGCAAAACTAATTTTTGTTGAAGGTTAAATTGAGTTAAATCATCACTAAAGACTACAAATTGATTCAACTCATTTTTGCGTTCGATTTTATTTATATAGACATATTTAGTATCTTTGGTTTTGTAGATACTTCTACTGTATTTTTCTAAATCAGGAGCTGTATATAATTCGGCTATTGTTTTATCGGCTATAATATCTTCTAACAAAGTTCCCGCTAAATGAAGAGGATTTACATCTTTTTCCAATAATAATCCTTTAGTATAGTGGTAAATAATAAATCTGTCTCTATTTGGATAAATATATATAAGCTTTTGAAAAGAATATATTGAATCTATTGCCTTAAATAAATGTAATATTATATCTCTAAGTTTTATAAATGTTTTTTCTTGAAAAGCTATGGATAATAATCTATAAACCGAATCAAACTCATCTAATTTAGGAGGTATAGGTCTTAGTTTTTCGATTAAATCTTCTAATTTTTCAATTTCTTCTTGATTTTTTAATAGTTTAGCTAATTCTAAAGAAGCTTCATAGAAAATTAAGCGATAATTTTTGGATAAAATGCTTAACATTATTGGATAGTATTTAACATAAAACTTCCAAGCTTCATCTAAGCGATTTAATTTAATATTGATTAAAATATATCTATCAAAATACCTTCTTTTATTTTTGGATTTAATAAAATATTCTTGATACTTTATTAAAGCATTTTGATAATCACCTTCAAAATATAAAATGTCAGATTCTGCTAGATAAAATATCGGGTTTCTCTTGTTTATATCAAATTTAATTGCATGATTGAAATTGGTTTTTGCATTATTTAAATCTTTTTGTTTTAAATATAGCATTGAAAGTTTTAGATACTTACTTACAAGATTACTTGAAGATATATTATCTTTAATACTCTTTAAACTATCAATAGCTTTTTCATATTCCTTTAGCCCTTCATAACAAACCGCATAATAAAATTTCTGCATTACTTTTTGATGGGGATTTATTAAAAATCTCTCTCTCTGTATTAAAACAGATTCTAATTTTCTAAAATCCTCAGTTCTTAAGAGAATTTTGATTAAATTATCGTATAGTTTTGTTTGCTGTTCATTTGTTTGAAAGAATTCATCATTTAATTCATCTTCTAATAGTTTGATAGCTTCTTCGTGCATTCTTAAAAAACGCATTGTCTCTATTTCATATAGAAATATATCTAATGCTAGTGAGTAATCTTTTTTAAATTTAGTTTCTTTAAATAGATTCTTTAATTGTTTTAATAAATCAATTGTTTTTTTCTCTTTTTTTAAGACTTCAAACTTTGTCTCCATTTTCACCTCTTGGTTTAGTATATTCTAATAGTATTTCACCTTTAATATTTAATATTTTAACATATATAAATTCAGAGTTTATTTCTAATAATGCATAGCTTGATTTTGAGAATATTCTTCTTTTAGATAGAGATCCTGGATTAATAAACAATATATTATCTATATCTTTGATTAAATATTGATGAGTATGTCCAAAACAGATAATATCAATATTGTTATAATTTCCATAATTAAGTAGTCTTGAAAGTCCCATTTTAACTGAATAGAGATGTCCATGTGTTAAAAACAATTTTAATCCATCAAAAATCAATGTCAACTTTAAAGGGAATTTGGGGTCAAAGGGATTATTTCCCTTAACCCCATATATACCGAGTTTTGTTAATTCATATTCTTTCATTTCTGAATCACCTAGAGATATATAGTGTTCCAAACCTGGGTTTTGTTTTAAAATTTTTATAACTGATTCTTTATCTCTGTGATTATCGCTAAATATCAATAACTTCATTTTTAATATCCTCAATTAATTTACTTAATGCAATACCTCTATGACTAATTTTATTCTTTTCTTCTTCATTTAATTCAGCCATGCGTTTATTAGTGTTTTTTATAATAAATAAGGGATCATATCCAAAACCATATTTACCCTTATAGTCATAGGCAATTTCACCTTTTACTATACCTTGATAATTAAAAAAGGTATCATTTGGAAAATATAATACTAGTTCAGATATAAAGTATGCTTTTCTATTAGTAGAGTTTTTTAAAAGCTTTAATAATTTTTCATTATTAGCTTTATCAGTTCCTTCTTTGGAAAACCTCTTAGATTTAACCCCTAATAAATCAGGTATAGCTTCTACAACTAGCCCAGAATCATCTGATAAAGTAGGAATATTATAAAGCTTCGCAATTGTTTTTGCTTTTTTTAAGGCGTTTTCTAAAAATGTATTTCCATCTTCTTTAATCTCTTTATTCCAATTTATATCCGAAAGAGAAAAACATTGAATATTTAATGGTTTTAATAAAGAATTTATTTCTTTAAATTTAGCTTTGTTTGTAGTAGCGATAATTAATTTTTTCATCTTATTCACCTTGTTTTATTTTACCATATATTTCGACTGAATTCCTTATCAAACCAAAAAAAAAGATCAAGAAATCTTAACCTTTTTCTATATTTTTAATTTTCTAACATTTAACCAAGTTGTAAACTTATGTATCAAATCATTTCTACCAATTAACAATATTTCATCTTTAGCTTCGAAAGGCGTTTGTGAACTTGGAATAAGGATTTTATCATTTCTTCTAATAGCTACGATATTTATCCCAAATTTCTTGCGAATATCTAATTCAAGTAAATTTCTTCCTATTATCTTTTTAGAAACATTGATAGAGATAAAACTATATTGATTATCTAATTGTAGATATTCTAAGAAATTACCAGAAATAAGTATCTTTGCTAGTCTTTTACCAGTAGCTTGTTCAGGCCAAATTAAGTGTTCTGTATCAACTCCAAGTTTTTCTACTACTCTTGCATGGTATTCTGATTGAACTTTAACATAGACTTCTTTAACACCTAAGTCTTTTAAAATTAAAGTTGTTAAAATAGAATTATCTACATTCATACCTGTAGCTACGATTACTGTCTCATAAGAAGAAATACTTATTTCTCTTAATGCATCTATATCTGTAGAATCTAAACATATTGCATTAGTCACAAGTTTTGCGATTTTTTCTATTTTTTCAAAATTTTTATCTATTACTAAAACATTAGCTTCTAAACTAACCAATTCTTCTATTAAAGCTTGACCAAAACGGCCTACTCCAATTACTGCGAATGATTTTTTAGCCATGATATCACTCCGTTTCTTATCATATAACTATTATACTTGAAACCTAGGTTTTGTCAATTAAAAGCTTTAAATAAAAATTAAATATAACTATATACAAATCTACATGTATATATTATAATAATTAATAATGAGGTGACTAAATGAACGAATTTGATGATATTTTTGATAAATATGATAGCCAAGTTAATAACAATTCTAATAAAGGAATTATTAAATTAGACGAAAACATAAACTTACAGAGAAGAAATGGAATTTTATTGATGATTTATATTTTATCAATGATTTTGATTACTTTCTTATCTCAAGTATATATTGATATTG
>CAZSZZ010000136.1:0-3590 GCA_964611005.1 uncultured Candidatus Izemoplasmatales bacterium
ATAGGATCTCAATATATATTTGTTGTTATGTTAGTATTGTTTTATATAGTTAATTTTATTCATATCCTTCACAATGAGAAACTATATACAGATTTAAACTATGAATGGGTTAAAATGAACCGTATTATACACAAATATCAAGATGATATTTTATATTACTTAGAAGACATTAGACAAGAAGCACATTTACCATCAATTTATGAAAATTTAGAATTTCAAAAAGCTTCATTTGAATTAAGTCAATTTATAGCTGAACAAATCATGAAAGACGGTAAAGAAATAGTTAATCTAATGGATTTGTATATCTATATTCATGAAAAGGGATTAAAACAAATTCTTAACAATCCAGAGATATCAGTTGCAATGAAAAAGATATCAAATATGTTAGGAAAATATCTTTTAAATGAAAACACAGACATGTTTTCGATGTTAATAAATTTTTATGTGCGTTTTGAAGAAACGAAATCTTACCAAAAAAATAGATATAGTTATTCTGTAGAAGAAATTACAGATAAAAAGGATGAACAAATCATTGCCTTTTGTTTAGTGTATATAACTCTCGCAAGAGAATTAGAGAAAAACAAGAATTGGAACCATTTAAAAACTTCAAATGATGGAAATGAAGAGGAAATATTATCATTTAATGATTTAGAAGAGTTTTTCTCACCTCAAGTTATTGCTTTTTACAAGGATAATTATCAAATGATTAAAAAATATCTTAATAATAAAAAATGAGGAAGTTAAATATGAGTTTAGTATTATCAATAGCCAATCAAAAAGGTGGAGTTGGAAAAACTACCACAGCTATTAATCTAGCAAGTTCGTTGTCAGATTTAGACAAAAAAATACTGTTAATTGATTTGGATTATCAAGCAAATGCAACTACATGTATGGGAATTAATCGAGGCAGCTTTGAAAAATCTGTTTTTGATTGTTTCACAAGAGAAGCGGAAATAAAAGATGTATTAATTCATACTAAAAATGAATTAATTGATGTTTTACCAGCAAAAACATTGGTTGAAGGAATAGAAGAAAAATTAATTACAGATTTAAATCGTGATTTTATTTTGCATTCTATGTTAGTAGATATAAGAAACGATTATGATTATGTTTTAATAGATTGTCCACCATCACTTGGATATATTACAACTAATGCTTTAATTGCATCGGATGGAGTAATAATACCTGTTCAATGCGAATTTTTGGCTATGGATGGATTAACACAATTATTAAATATTATTCGTTTAATACAAACAAAAAAGAAATTTAATCATGAAGTGTTAACTATATTTGGGGTTCTAATGACAATGCTTGATGTTAGAGTTACTTCTGGATACCAAATAGTAAACGAGATTAAAACATATTTTAACGAAAAAGTTTTTCAAACAATAATACCTAGAAATATAACTTGCTCGAATGCTACATTTTATGGAGTGCCTGTAACTGTTTTTTCTCCTAAAAGCAAATCATCAATAAGTTATAAAAAACTAGCTAAAGAGGTGATTAAGCGCCATGAACAAAGATGAGTTTATTAAAAGGGGTTTAGAAGATCTTTTAAAAGAAAATGAAATTATAGATATTGAGAAAGAAGAAGTTATTGATATTGATTTAAAACATATTCAACCAAACCCTTTTCAACCGAGAAGGCATTTTGATGAGCGCTCTTTAAAAGAGCTCTCAGAGTCTATTAGGTCTAGCGGGGTCTTGCAACCAGTAATTGTTAAAAAGGTTTCTAATGGTTATATGTTGGTTGCAGGAGAGAGAAGATGCAAAGCTTCAGAACTCGCTGGATTTTCTACAGTACCAGCAATTGTTAGAGATTATAACAATCAATATCTAGCAGAACTTGCTTTGTTAGAAAATATACAAAGAGAAGATTTAACGATTGTTGAAGAAGCTGAAGCGTATCAAAATGCTATTAAATCTATGAATTTAACTCATTTAGAGTTAGCGAACAAAATAGGTAAAAGTAGATCATATGTTTCCAATGCTTTAGGAATATTAAAATTACCAAAAGATATTTTAGATGAAATAAACAAAGGTAATATTACAATGGGACATGCGCGTTCATTAAGTAAATTAAAAGATGTTGAAAGAATTAAGAAAATTTCAAAAATGATTATTGATAATCATTTAACTGTCAGAGACATTGAATCTTTGGTAAAAAAAGAAGAAAAGCGTAATAAAATCAAACGCAAAACCATAAATTACCAATTACAATCTGATTTAATTAAAACCAAAGATTTTCTCAATAAAAAAATATTACTAAAAACACCTATTAAAGTATCTTCAAATAAAATAGTTATTTCATTTCAAAATATAGATGAACTAGAAAAATTTAAATTGTTTTTGGAGAATAAAGATGAATCCTAATTTTGATATTGAAAAAGGAAGTGTTTTAATTTTAAAAAAAGCCCATCCTTGTGGAACAAATCTTTGGAAAATTATCAGTTTTGGTGTAATATGTAAGATTAAATGTCTTGGATGTGGTAGAGTAGTAATCATAGATAGAATTGATTTAAGAAAAAGAATAAAGAAGGTTGTTGAACAAGATGAAAAAAATATTATCAGAAATAATTAAATTTAGAGATAAAAGAGGGTGGAAGAAACATGATACTCCACAAGCATTAGCTAAATCTATTATTATTGAAGCGGCTGAATTATTAGAAAATTACCAATGGGAAGATAGCGAACCAAATTTAGAAAATGTAAAAGAAGAATTAGCTGACGTTTTAATCTATTCATTAGCTATGGTTTCTGATCTTAATTTAGATCCCGAAACTATTATTAGGGAAAAACTCGAAAAAAATAAAATAAAATATCCTGAAATCTAGGTTAAATCCCTAAAAAAACTCTTCTATTTATGAAATTAATGCAAATATATATGCTTTTTTAAATTTATGGAAAATAATAATTGACAAATAGGGGTATATTTAGTAAAATATTATTCGCATTGTAAAACGTATAAATTTGGGCCTATAGCTCAGGTGGTTAGAGCGCACGCCTGATAAGCGTGAGGTCGATGGTTCAAGTCCATTTAGGCCCACCATTTATTTGGGGTATTAGCTCAGTTCGGGAGAGCGCCTGCCTTGCAAGCAGGAGGTCAGCGGTTCGATCCCGCTATACTCCACCATTTTAAGGGAAAATATTCTCGGCGGGGTAGCTCAACTGGCTAGAGCGTACGGTTCATACCCGTGAGGTTGAGAGTTCAAGTCTCTCCTCCGCTACCAAAAGGACCCATAGCTCAGTTGGTCAGAGCTATCGGCTCATAACCGATCGGTCGTAGGTTCGAATCCTACTGGGTCCACCATCATTTTTGTTTTAACCGGAGAAATACCCAAGCCCGGCTGAAGGGATCGGTCTTGAAAACCGACAGGGCGTGAGAGCGCCGCGGGGGTTCGAATCCCTCTTTCTCCGCCATACATGTCAAGATAGCTTAATTGGTAAAGCATTTGATGTGGGTTCGAATCCCACAATTGGCACATGTGAAGCAGACGATTATTTCAGCTTATAAGACCCGCTAGCTCAGTTGGTAGAGCATTTGACTTTTAATCAAAGGGTCAGGCGTTCGAATCGCCTGCGGGTCACCA
>CAZSZZ010000137.1:0-3476 GCA_964611005.1 uncultured Candidatus Izemoplasmatales bacterium
ATCTAAAATAGATTATTATAATATTTTAAAATTAATAGAATCTAATCAAATAATATACTTAAAAGATTATCTTATAAATTATGTATTGCCATATATAACTAGAAAACAAAATTTATATTATTATCAAAATATAATTATGGTAATTTCAGAGATTTTAAAGAGTAAAAAAAGATATAAAGATGCATTAATATATTATATGAAATATTTCAGCTTAAAAAAGAAATTACAGTTTGAGTAAAAAAAGATATTCTTTTACAAATTTTAATGTGTACCCTAAGTCAAGGACTATGTAAAAAAGAGACTTAATATTTAATTAATGTTGTAAAAAGGATGGCTGCTCTAGTATAGAGCGACCATTTTTGTATGTTTGATTTCTAAGCTTATTACCATATGCTTTAGGAGACATTCGATTTAAATTCCATTGATAACGATAGTTATTGTAGTAATCCATATAAACGTCAATTACTTTCTCAACTTCTTCAAATGTTTTACAATCGATTAAGTTAATTTCATCTTTCATATGACCCAAAGAATGACTCGATTGGTGTGTTGTCCCAACAGTTTCCACGTCTAGACATGCTTTGCTCAATTCCTAAGGTTTTTATACATCGTTGAAAGGCATGTGATGTATAATGAGATCCTTGATCAGAGTTAATCAATGCATTTGAATCTAGTTGTATTGTTTCTAATTGAGCCATCGTATCTTCAACGAATTCAATATCTAGTGATTTTGATACTTTATATGCATGTATCTCATTCGTTACTCCATCTTTAATACCTGATAAGTATGCTCTTTTGTTCATATCGTAGGTAAGATAAGTGATATCTGTAAGAAAAATTTGATTTGGATTTCCTTCCTTAAATTTTCTTTCTAGTTTATTCGGTGCGATATGACTTGTTTTAAGAGCTTTTGCCATTCGTCTATATGGATTCGCTTTACGAATAGGACATACTAGATTGAACTTTTTCATGAGCCTGCGAATCTTTTTGAGATTCATCGTAATGTAATATTGATTCTCTAATGTCATTTTAATCCCTCTAGCTCCTTTGTTGTATCTTTTGAATCTATAAGCTATCATTATTTTCTCAAAGTCTTCTTCATCTTTGAGTTCTTTGAGTAGTTTTTTTTCTGTTTGTTTAAAATATCCATAATATCCACTTTTAGATACTCCTGCGACTTTAATCTTATGCACTATTGATAATTTGTTTTTCTTGTTTTGACTTATTTTTTTGATGAGTTAGTATTTGTCTTGCGGCTTGATTTTTCCTTTTTGATCGCCATCCTTTCGAGCTTTTTCAGTTCCAATAGGAAATCTCGTTCTTGTTTCAAGTATGCTATTTCTGCTTTTTGTCTTTGAATTAGTTCATCTTTTGTTAAATGTCTTGTTCTTGGTCTTCCTGATCCGCCTTTTCGTGTATCCTTAAGGCCTTCTAATCGTTTGCTTTGTTGTTTCCATCTATATGTGGACTTTTTGATTCTATCTCCCAGTACTTCTACATCAAAGCCAGCTTCTTCGTATATTTCTCTTATATGTCTGCCTTTGTTGTATTCTCTTATAATATACTCTTTAAACTCTTTTGTATAAGTTATCGCTTTCTCAGTTACATTTTTTACATTTGAGTTATTTCGTAATTTCTCTATTTCTTTTTCTGTAAATCGATATATGCTCATATGCTCACATCCTTTTAAATATTATACTACTAAAAAACCCTATAAAACATAGGGTCTCTTTTTTAGACTGTCCGTTCTATAGGGTATATTTTATTTAAAAAGAATACCTTTTAATATTTAAAAATTATTAAACTAATTTCATAATTTTATTAGCTAAGCTTAAGTATATAATTCCAGCATTTTCAGATTCTGAATAAATACTAGATTCACTAGGTACGATAGGAATTTGTCCAAGTAATTCTACATTTAATTCATCTGCTACTTCTTGACCTCCGCCTTGGCCAAATATAAAATGTTTCTTACCATCTATTTCATAATAAGACATATTTTCTATAACACCAATTAGCTCTTGGCCTAATTTCTTGCTTGCATATCCCGCTTTAATAGCAATATGACTTGCATTCGATTGAGGAGTTGTTATTAACAGTAATTTAGGGTCTTTAGTAAAAGTTTTCATATCTAACATAATATCACCTGTTCCAGGTGGTAAATCAACTAAGAAATAATCTATTTCGCCATTCCATAAAGTATCTTCAAAGAATAATTTCAATACTTTATTTAACATAGGTCCTCTTAATAATAAAGCTTGATTTTTTTCAACTAAATATTCAGTAGAAACCATCTGAATTTTGTCCTTAACAAAAGGATAAATTTTGCCATCTTTATTCCCAACTAATTGATGATCCATGCCTCCTAAAATTTTAGGCATATTAGCTCCATAAACATCAGCATCAATAACCGCAACATTTTTATTTAATCTCATTAAAGCGTAAGCTAAATTAGCTGTTACTGTAGATTTACCTACGCCACCTTTGCCCGAGGCAATAAGGATTGTTTTAGGACTAGATTTCTCTTTCTTTTTTTCAACAAAATCAATTTTAACACCAGTAAATCCCATATCAATCTTGATTATTTTTGCAATTTTCCTCGTAACTTCTTTTACAACTTCTGGTTTTTTTTCAGCTACTTCTATAACTAACATTACAGTATTATTTTCTTTGTCAATACCAACATGTTTAATAGCTTGAGTTTCATCAAAACTTTTCTTAGAAGTAGGGTCAAGTATATTTTTTAAGTTTTGCTTAATTTCCTTTATTTTTTCCATAATTTCTCCTTTATATATGTATCATATTTAATTATAACTCATTTGAGTTTTATGTCAAAACAAAATGTCTTTTTTTTCCTGGATTCTCTTCCTTGTATTGACATTTTTCTTGACAATAAAACCAAAAAAAAGTATAATTAATTTGCTGTAATGAGGTGATGGAATTGAAATGGACAATTCACGAACTGATGAAAAAAGCGAAAAGCGATAATTCTTTAGATTTTACTTTGGATTTAAAACCATTTATAACAGAAGAATTAGAAGATTTAGTTGATATTTCCCAAACTAAAATTACTGGGGATTATATATATGATGAAGCTGAAGGAATATTTGATTTTTATCTTCATATAGATACTAAGCTTACTATGCTTTGCGCTTTAACTTTAAAAGAAGTCCCAGTAGATTTGGCCTTTAATACGCATCTTAGTTTCTCAAAGGAATATGTGGATGATGATACACATATTATAGAAGGCATCACTATTGATATTAACAAATATATATTTTCTGAAATTTTAGTTGAAAAACCTATGAAAATATATAGTAAAAATGCTTTAAAAGAATATCATGAAGATATCCATTATATTGATGAAGAGGAATTAATGGCTAACAGCCCATTCGCAAATTTAATTAAAGATGAGGAGGAATAAAGATGGCTGTACCTTTTAGAAAGATTAGCAAGTCTCAAAAGAGAAAAAGAAG